>NZ_JAMRYM010000036.1:0-31633 GCF_023743255.1 Rathayibacter rubneri
CTCCGGGCACGACGCCTCGGGAGCGGGCGCGGCGGGGGAGGGCACGATCGGCGAGGCGGTGGGCGCCTCCGGGATCGGCGTCGCACTCGCCGTCGCGCTCGGCACCGCCGTCGGCGACGCGCTCACCGGCGTGGGGAGCGGCGTCCGGGAGGAGGCGATGTCGGCGCGCCCCGCGCAGCCGGCGAGCAGGAGCAGGGTGGCGGCGACGGCGAGCACCGCGGAGCTCGACCCGCCCGGGGAGGTCGTCATGCGCCGAGTCTGCCACCGACCGCGGCGATCAGCTCCCCGAATCCGCCAGTCGGCGCGAGGCGGTGCTCATGTGCGACTCCATCGCCCGTGCGGCCGCGGCCGGATCGCGCGCCTCGAGCGCCTCGAGCACGGCGCGGTGCTCGGCGAAGGCGTCGCGCGCCTGCTGCGGGTCGCTGAGCGCGCGTTCGACCCAGAGCCGCAGCAGGGAGCGGATGGTCTGCAGCAGATCGCGGAGCACCACGTTGCCGCAGCTGACCGCGATCTGCAGGTGGAAGCGCACGTCGGCCTCGACGAAGGCCGCGAGGTCGTCCAGGTGCGACTCCATCGCCTCCAGGTGGGCGCGCAGCTTCGCCAGATCGGCGTCCTCGATGCGGAGCGCCGCGAGCATCGCGGCCTGGATCTCGAGCCCGCTCCTGACCTCGATCAGCTCGGCCGTGCGGCCGGCCGAGAGCATCAGCCCCCAGCTCAGCGTCGTCGGCAGGAGCTCCGACGTGCTGTCGCGGAGGTAGGTGCCGGAGCCCGGGCGCACCGTGACGATGCCGAGGATCTCGAGTGCCGCGAGGGCCTCGCGCACGGCCGAGCGGCCCACTCCGAGGCTCTCGGCGAGCTGGCGCTCGGGCGGCAGGCGCGAGCCGGGCGCCAGGTCGCCTGTGGTGAGGAGGGAGGTCAGCTGCTTCGCCACCTCGGCGACCGCGGTGCCGCGGGGGAGCACCTGGAGCTCCAGGCGCACGAGGGACGGGTCGTCTTCGGGATACGCCGGCATGCGATGACCGTAGCAACGGCTCAGGCGGGGCAGGAGACGCCACGCGACAGCCGAACCGGTTGACACCCGCGACGGAACGGAGCATCATCGAATTGGTCAACCGGTCAGCCAATTCGGCCCGGTGTCCCAACACAGTCGTTGACAAGGATCTGGAGATCGACGTGGACCTTCCCTCTCAGACCACCGCCGGTGGTCCGGCCGCGGCCGACGCTGCCGTCGAGAAGAGCGCGATCAGGAAGATCTCGGTGCGCCTCGTGCCGTTCGTCGCCCTGATGTTCTTCATCAACTACCTCGACCGCACGGCGATCGGCTTCGCCGCCCCCAACGGCATGGAGGCCGATCTCGCCCTCTCGGCGGCCCAGTTCGGCTTCGCCTCCGGGGTCTTCTTCATCGGGTACATCCTCCTCGAGGTGCCCAGCAACCTGGCCCTGCACCGCTTCGGTGCGCGCCGCTGGCTCGCCCGCATCATGGTGAGCTGGGGCGTCGTGGCGCTGCTGTTCACCTGGGTGCAGAACTTCGAGCAGCTCGTGGTGCTCCGCTTCCTGCTCGGAGTGGCGGAGGCCGGCTTCTTCCCCGGCGCGATCCTGTTCCTCAGCCTCTGGGTGCCGGCGAAGCACCGGTCGAAGATCCTCGCGCTCTTCTACCTGGCGCAGCCGCTCACCACGGTCATCGGCGCTCCGCTCGCTGGTCTCCTGATCGAGCAGGACGGCATCTTCGGCCTCGAGGGCTGGCGCTTCATGTTCCTCGGCGTCTCGCTCCCCGCGATCGTCGTCGGACTCATCGCCTGGTTCTACCTCAAGGACAAGCCTTCGGACGCGAAGTGGCTGACGCGCGAGGAGCAGGTCTGGCTCACGACGGCGCTGCAGCGCGAGGAGGACGTCAAGACCAAGGGCGTCACGACCCACCCGAAGATGTCCTCCGCCTTCAGGAGCGGCCGCGTCTGGATGCTGAGCTTCGTGTACTTCGGCTTCATCTACGGCCTCTACGCGCTGGCGTTCTTCCTCCCCACGATCATCGAGGGCTTCCAGGAGCAGTACGGCACCACGTTCGGCATCTTCGAGAAGGGCCTGATCACCGCGATCCCCTACGTGCCCGCGGCGATCGCGCTGTACCTCTGGTCGCGCGACGCGACGCGTCGAGGAGTGCGCACCTGGCACATCGTCATCCCGGCGATCGCCGGCGGACTCAGCATCCCGCTCGCGCTGTTCGCCGGCTCGCCGGCCGCGACGATCGCCGTGATCACGGTGACCGCGATGGCGATCTTCTCGGCCCTGCCCAACTTCTGGACGTTCCCGACCCGCTTCCTCACGGGAGCGGCCGCCGCGGCCGGCATCGCCCTGATCAACACGGTCGGCAACCTCGCCGGCTTCTCGGCGCCGTACATCACGGGAGCCCTGAGCGACGCGACCGGCGGCTACGAGATCCCGATGTTCGTCGTCGGCTTCTTCCTGCTGCTCTCGGCCGTGCTGATGGCACTGCTCGCGCGGCGCTACAAGGACGCTCCGCTGGACGCTCCGAGCGTCGACGTGATCGCCCACTGACGCCCGCCGCCCCTGCCGCCACCACGAGAAGGACCCCGAGATGACCCGGCTCTACAACGATCCCTCCGACTTCACCGACGAGATGATCGACGGATTCGCCGCCGCGAACCGCCGCTTCGTGCGGCGCGTGCCCGGAGGAGTGGTGCGCTCGACGGAGGTCGCCGCCGGAACGGTCGCGCTCGTGGTCGGCGGCGGCTCCGGCCACTACCCGGCCTTCGGAGGGCTGGTCGGCCAGGGCCTCGCGCACGGCGCGGCGATGGGGAACCTCTTCGCCTCTCCGTCCGCGCAGCAGGTCCACTCGGTCGCCTCGGCGGCCGAGCACGGGGGCGGCGTGCTGCTGAGCTACGGCAACTACGCGGGAGACGTGCTGAACTTCGACGCGGCGCAACGGCGCCTGCGCGACGAGGGGATCGACGTCCGCACCGTCACCGTCACCGACGACATCTCGAGCGCCGACGTCTCCGAGAAGCACAAGCGCCGCGGCATCGCGGGCGATCTGACGGTGTTCAAGGTCGCCGGAGCCGCCGCGGAGGAGGGCGCGACGCTGGACGACGTCGAGCGCCTCGCGATCCTCGCCAACGAGCGCACGCGCTCCTTCGGCGTCGCGTTCTCGGGCTGCTCGCTGCCCGGGGCGTCGGAGCCGCTGTTCACCGTTCCCGAGGGCCGGATGGCCGTCGGCATGGGCATCCACGGCGAGCCCGGCATCCGCGAGGACGACGTGCCCTCGGCCGACGGACTCGCCGAGCTGCTCGTCGAGTCGCTCCTCGCCGAGCGGCCGGACGACGTCGCCGAGCTCGAGGGGGCGCGCCTCGTCGTGATCCTCAACGGCCTGGGCTCGGTGAAGTACGAGGAGCTGTTCGTCGTCTACTCGGGCGTGGAGCGCCGTCTGCGCGAGCGCGGCGTCGAGATCGTCGAGCCGGAGGTCGGCGAGCTGGTGACCAGCTTCGACATGGCCGGCGTCTCGCTCACCTTCTTCTGGGTCGACGAGGAGCTCGAGCGGCTCTGGTCGGCCCCCGTCGAGACGCCCGCCTACCGCAAGGGCGCCGTCCGCGCCGCCGCTCAGGTGGCCGAGCAAGCGGTCGTCGCGAGCTCCCGCGCCGAGATCGGAGCCTCCAGCGAGCAGTCGCGCGCGGCGGCCGGCACCGTGCTCGCGGCCCTCGAGGCGACGCAGCGCGTGATCGACGAGAACGCCGACGAGCTCGGCCGGATCGACGCGGTCGCCGGTGACGGCGACCACGGGATCGGGATGCAGCGCGGTGTGCACGCGGCCGTCACCGCGGCCCGGGCCGCGCACGCAGCGGGCGCGGGCGCCGGCACCGTGCTCGACACCGCCGGCGACGCCTGGTCGGACCGCGCGGGCGGCACCTCCGGAGCGCTCTGGGGGGCGGCGCTGGGCGCGGTGGGCACGGCTCTCGGCGACGAGGGCCGGCCCGACGCGGCCGCGGTGCTGACCGGAGTCGACGGCGCCCGGACCGCGATCCTCGCCTTCGGCGCGAGCGTCGGGGACAAGACGATGGTCGACTCCCTCGTGCCGTTCGCCGACGTGCTCGGCGAGCGGATCGGCGCGGGGGACTCCCTCGCCGACGCCTGGACCCGTGCGGCCGAGGCCTGCACCGACGCCGCTGCCGCCACCGCGCAGCTGCTGCCCCGGATGGGCCGCGCCCGCCCGCACGCCGAGAAGAGCCTCGGCACCCCCGACGCGGGTGCCCACTCGCTCGCCCTGATCGTCACCGCCGTCGGCGCCGTGCTCCGCGAGAGCGCCGCCACCCCGTCCAGCACCGACGCGTAACGTCGCACACCGTCACCCGCCAGCAAGGAGAGAGCACCATGAGCGCACCGTTCCGCATCGTCGTCGGGTCCGACGACGCCGGTTTCACCTACAAGGAGATCATCAAGGCCGATCTCGAGAAGGACGCGCGCGTCGCGACCCTCGTCGACGTGGGGGTCGACGCCGACTCCCACACGCCGTACCCCAGCGTCGCCATCGCCGCCGCCGAGATGATCGCCCGCGGCGAGGCCGATCGCGCCGTGCTGATCTGCGGCACGGGACTGGGCGTCGCCATCGCGGCGAACAAGGTGGCGGGGGTCCGCGCCGTCACCGCGCACGACTCCTTCTCGGTGGAGCGCTCGATCCTCTCGAACGACGCGCAGGTGCTCTGCATGGGCCAGCGCGTCGTCGGCATCGAGCTCGCCCGCCGCCTCGCGAAGGAGTGGCTCGGCTACGAGTTCGACACCTCCTCCGCCTCGGCCGAGAAGGTGCAGATCATCGAGGCGTACGAGGAGGGCCGCGCCGACGAGGCTCCGGTCTCGTCCTCGGCCGCGTCGTGCTGACCCCGGACGCCGCGCCCGCCTTCACCGTGGGCGTGAGCCTGAAGATGTACTTCGGTCACGAGCGCACCCTGGAGTGGGGCCGCCGCGTCGCCGAGATCGCGCGGACGCACGAGGCGGTGACGTCGGGCGTCGTCGAGCTGTTCGTCGTGCCGACGTTCCCCGCGCTCGTGCCGGTCGGCGCGGTCGTCGACGGCGCGGGAGTCGCCCTCGGCGCCCAGGACCTGTTCTGGGAGGACGCGGGCGCGTTCACCGGCGAGGTGAGCGGCTCCGAGCTCCGCGAGATCGGCTGCCGCCTGGTCGAGATCGGCCACGCCGAGCGCCGAGCGCTCTTCGGCGACGACGACGAGCGGATCCGCCTGAAGGTCGCCGCCGCCTTCCGCAACGACCTCGTGCCCCTGCTCTGCGTCGGCGAGACCGAGCGGGGCAGTGTCGACGACGCGGTCGCGCTCGTGCTCGCCCAGATCGCGTCGGCGCTCGAAGCGGCCGACGCCGCCGGCTCGACCGGCCCCGTGCTCGCGGCCTACGAGCCGGTCTGGGCCATCGGCGCGCCCGAGCCCGCCGAGCCGGCCTTCATCGCCGGAGTCGTCACCGCGCTCGAGGAGGCGCTCACCGCGCTTCCCGGACGAGCCGGCAGCCGCGTGATCTACGGCGGCAGCGCCGGACCCGGCCTGCTGACCGCGCTCGAGGGCCGGGTCCCCGGACTCTTCCTCGGCCGCTTCGCGCACGACCCCGAGGCCGTGCGGACGATCCTCGACGAGGCCCTCGCGCTCGCGGAGGCCCGCCCGTGACGATCGGACTCAGCAGCTATGCCTTCTTCTGGCGCTCCTCCGACCGGGTGCCGGAGCCGATGAGCGTCGAGGACATGGTGCGCGAGACCGCCGCGCTCGGCGTGAGCCTCCTGCAGCTGTGCGACGTGCCGGGCCTCGAGGAGTTCCCGCCCGAGCGGCTCGCCGCGCTGCGGGAGCTCGCGGCGGGCAGCGGCGTCGCCCTCGAGCTCGGCACGCGTGGGACCGATCCCCAGCACCTGCGCCGCTGGCTCGGGATCGCCCGAGCGCTGGACGTCGTGCTGCTGCGCAGCATGTGGACGTCGGGGGAGGACCGCCCGGGCCGCGAGGAGACGCTGCGCCGACTCCGGAGCATCGCACCCGAGCTCGAGGCGGCGGGCGTGGTCCTGGCGCTCGAGACGTACGAGCAGGTGAGCACCGCCGACCTCGTCGACGTCGTCGCGACGCTCGATCATCCGCGGATCCGGATCTGCCTCGACCCCGCCAACACCGTCGCGAACCTCGAGCTGCCGGCCGACGTGGTCGCGCGCTGCGCGCAGTACGTCGCCAACTGGCACGTCAAGGACTTCGACTTCAGCCGCAACCCGGGCTGGGTCGGCTTCGTCTACACCGGCACCGCCCTCGGCGACGGCCGCCTCGACTACGACGGCTTCCGCGCGCTGCTGGATCCGGACGCGCGCGGCATCACCCAGATCATCGAGTTCTGGCTCCCCTGGCAGGACACCGTCCCCGCCGCGGAGCAGGCGCTCGTCACCACCCGGCTCGAAGCCGAGTGGACTCGCACCACCCTCGACCAGCTCAGGAGAAGGAACCCATGACCGACACCACCGCCAGCACCGCCCCGGGCACCGCCGCCCCCGCCCTCACCGTCGCCGTCATCGGCGCCGGCGGCAAGATGGGCATGCGGGTCTCGAACAACCTGCAGAAGTCCGACTACAACGCCCTCTACAGCGAGGCCTCGCCCGCCGGCCAGGAGCGCACCCGCGAGGCGGGGCGCGAGATCACGGCCACTCCGGAGGCGGTCGCCGACGCCGACGTCGTGATCCTCGCCGTCCCGGACGTCGTGCTCGGCGCGGTGTCGGAGGACGTGATCCCGCAGATGAAGTCGGGCGCGATCATCCTGACCCTCGACCCGGCCGCGGCCTACGCGGGTCTGCTCGCGAAGCGCGAGGACATCCACTACGCCGTGGCGCACCCGTGCCACCCGTCGGTGTTCCTCGAGCGCACCACCCCGGAGGAGTGGGCCGACACGTTCGGCGGCATCGCCGCTCCGCAGGAGGTCGTCGCGGCCCTCGAGGACGCGGACGACGACGTGCGGGTGATCGCCGAGAAGGTCATCTCGACCATCTACGCGCCCGTCATCGCGGTGCACTGGGTCACCGTGAAGCAGCTCGCGGTGCTCGAGCCCACGCTCGTCGAGACCATCGCCTGCATGGTGGGCGAGTTCCTCAAGGAGGCGCTGGACGAGACCGTCAACGGCGTCGGCGTGCCCTACGAGGCGGCGCGCGCCATGCTCTACGGCCACACCTGGATCGCGCTGACCAACGGCCTGCGCGGCTCCAACCCGTTCTCGGAGGCCTGCCACATCGCCATGGGCTACGGCCGCGAGGCGCTCATCAAGGACGACTGGAAGAAGATCTTCGACGACTCCGAGCTCGACTCGGTCATCGCCAAGATGCTGAAGATCGACGCCGTCAAGCGCTGACGACCGACCGGGGGAACCCCGGACCGTCGAGGGGACCCGCACCTGCAGGCTCCCTCGAGCGTCCGGGGTTCCTCCGTGCTCAGACGCGGACGACCATCTTGCCGGTGTTGCCGCCGCGCATCATCGAGAGGAGCGCCTCGACGGTGTTCTCGATGCCGTCGACGATCGTCTCGTCGTAGGCGATGCGGCCCTCCTCGAACCAGCCGGACATGAGCCGGTCGAACTCGGGCGCCCGGTCGAGGTGGCCCGAGAGCGTGAAGCCGCGGAGGGTGAGGCCGCGGGTGATGATGTTCGCCATGTTGTCGGGGCCGGCCGGCTTCTCGGTGCTGTTGTAGCCGGCGATCGCTCCGCACAGGGCGGCGCGACCGCCGTCGGTGAAGGCGTCCAGCGCGGCCTCGAGGTGGTCGCCGCCGACGTTGTCGAAGTAGACGTCGATGCCGTCCGGAGCGGCCTGCGCCAGCTGCTCGCGCACGGGTGCCGCGTGGTAGTCGAAGGCGGCGTCGTAGCCGTACTTGCCGGTGAGCAGCGCGACCTTCTCGGCCGAGCCCGCGGAGCCGATGACGCGGCCCGCTCCCAGCAGGCGCGCGATCTGGCCGGCGGCCGAGCCGACCGCTCCCGCGGCGCCCGAGACGAAGACGGTGTCGCCCTCCTTCATCCCGGCGATCGTCGTCAGACCGACGAACGCGGTGAGACCCGTCATGCCGAGGATCCCGAGGCGGAGCGACAGAGGCGCCCCCGGCAGCTCGGGGACGACGCGGAAGGCCGAGGAGGGGGCCTGCACCACGTCGCGCCAGCCGAGCTGGTGCAGCACGGCAGCGCCGACCGGGAACTCCGGATCGTCCGAGACGGTCACGCGTCCGATCGCGCCCCCGGTCATGGTCTCGCCGAGGGCGTAGGGCGGGGTGTAGCTCTTGACGTCGTTCATCCGACCGCGCATGTAGGGGTCGACCGAGACGAAGGCGTTCTCGACGCGGATCTCTCCCGCGGCGGGCGCGTTGTAGGTCACCCGGACGGTGCGGAAGTCGTCGGCGACCGGCCAGCCCTCGGGGCGGCGGACGAGCTGGATCTGGGTGCTGGTGGCGGTGGTCATGGAGCCTTCCGGAGAGGGGGTGGAGCGGAGCCGGTGCGGACGCGGAGCAGCGTCAGGCGGCGAGGCCGATCGCGAGCGCGAGGATCGCGAGCAGGCCGGGCGCCATCTGGGTGAGGGCCGCGCGGCGCTTGGCGGGGGAGGAGAGCAGGAGGACGAGCGCCGCGGCGACCATCGAACCGGTGCCGGCGAACACGAGGGCGGCGCCGACGGCAGTCGCTCCGGTCGCCATGCCCAGGACGCCGACGATCGTCACGATCGCGAGGAACAGATTGTAGAAGCCCTGGTTGAAGGCGAGCTCCTTCGTGGCCCGAGCCTCGTCCTCCGTGATGCCGAAGGTCGCGCGGGCCCGGGGAGTCGTCCAGAGGAGAGACTCCAGCACGAAGATGTAGACGTGCAGCGCAGCGGCGAGGGCCGCGAGCACGAGTCCGGTGACGATCACGGCGGGACCTCCTGATTGTGTAACGTTCGATCCACTATAGGCCCGGATGCGGCATGATGGAACGAACGGTACAGAAGGAGGCCCCGATGGGACGCCCGCAGACGTTCGAGACCGCCGAGGTGGTCCGGTCGGCGCGCGCCGTGTTCTGGGAGCGCGGTTTCGAGGAGGCGTCCGTACCGGAGCTGGAGGCGGCGACCGGAGTGCGCCGCTCGAGCCTCTACCACGCGTTCGGCAGCAAGCGCGGGCTGTTCGACGCGGCCGTGCAGAGCTACCTCGACGAGGTGGTGCGTCCCCGGCTCGCGCCGCTCACGCGCGACGACGTGGCTCCGGACGCCCTCGAGGTCTACTTCGGGGGTCTGCGCTCCGCCCTCTCGGACGCCGCGAGCCTCTCCTCCCGCAGCGGCTGCCTGCTGCTGAACGCCGCGGGCGCGCCGATCGCGCGCGACGAGGCCGTGCGAGAGGTGATCGCCGACTACCGGGCGGAGCTGCTGCGCGCGATGCGCGCGGGTGCGGCGGCGCGCTGGCTCGGGGCGGAGCCGTCGTGGCTGCGGCAGCAGGCCGGTCTGCTGGTGTCGCTGCTGGTCGCCGCGCTGGTGCTGGCGCGGGTCGATCCGGAGCAGTCGGTCGCGACCGTGGACGGCGCCCTCGCGCTCGTGCGGGACGCGCAGGTGTGAACGACGGAAGCCCCCGGTCATGCCGCCTCGGCAGGCGGGTGGGCGGGGGCTTCCGGTGTGCGCGGGAGCGTCAGTCGGTGCCGGCGTCGAACGCCGCGCCCTCCGAGGCCAGGTCGGTCGCGCGTCCGAGTGCGTCGGCGGCTGCGGAGCCGCCGCCCTCGGTGATCGCCTCGCCCTCGCCGATCTCGAGGTGCCCGACGAGCTCGGCGGTCGGGCCGCCCACGAGGCCGGCGGCCGCGTACTGCTCGAGACGCGAGCGGGAGTCCGCGATGTCGAGGTTGCGCATCGTGAGCTGGCCGATGCGGTCCTCGGGGCCGAACGCGGCGTCGCCGACGCGCTCCATCGAGAGCTTGTCGGGGTGGTAGCTCAGTGCGGGGCCCGCGGTGTCGAGGATCGTGTAGTCGTCGCCGCGGCGCAGGCGCACGGTCACCTCGCCGGTGACGGCGGAGCCGACCCAGCGCTGGATCGACTCGCGCAGCATGAGCGACTGCGGGTCGAGCCAGCGTCCCTCGTACATGAGGCGGCCGAGGCGGCGGCCCTCGGAGTGGTACTGGGCGATCGTGTCCTCGTTGTGGATCGCGTTGAGCAGGCGCTCGTAGGCGAGGTGCAGGAGGGCCATGCCGGGGGCCTCGTAGATGCCGCGGCTCTTGGCCTCGATGATGCGGTTCTCGATCTGGTCCGAGCTGCCCAGGCCGTGGCGGCCGCCGATGGCGTTCGCCTCGAGCACGAGCGCGACCGGGTCCGAGAACTCGGTGCCGTTGATCGCGACGGGGCGGCCGGCCTCGAAGCGCACGGTGACGACCTCGGAGGCGATCTCGACGTCCTCGCGCCACGACGCGACGCCCATGATCGGCTCGACGAGCTCGATGCCGCTCGAGAGCTCCTCGAGGCGCTTGGCCTCGTGGGTGGCGCCCCAGATGTTGGCGTCGGTCGAGTAGGCCTTCTCGGTGGCGTCGCGGTACGGGAAGCCGCGGGCGACGAGCCACTCCGACATCTCGGTGCGGCCGCCGAGCTCGTTGACGAACTGCACGTCGAGCCACGGCTTGTAGATGCGCAGGCGCGGGTTGGCGAGCAGCCCGTAGCGGTAGAACCGCTCGATGTCGTTGCCCTTGTAGGTGGAGCCGTCGCCCCAGATGTCGACGCCGTCCTCGCGCATCGCGCGGACCAGCAGCGTGCCGGTGACGGCGCGGCCCAGCGGCGTGGTGTTGAAGTAGGTCTTGCCGCCCGAGCGGATGTGGAACGCGCCGCACTGGAGGGCGACGAGGCCCTCTTCGACGAGTGCGCTCTTGGCGTCGACGAGGCGCGAGATCTCGGCGCCGTACTGCGCGGCGCGCGACGGGACGCTGTCGATGTCGGGCTCGTCGTACTGGCCGATGTCGGCGGTGTAGGTGCAGGGCACCGCACCCTTCTCGCGCATCCAGGCGACCGCGACGGATGTGTCGAGGCCTCCCGAGAATGCGATTCCGACACGCTCGCCCACGGGCAGACTGCTCAACACTTTCGACATGGCTCCGATTTTAGGAGGCTCGCGCACCCCTCTCGCGCCGCCGGTGGCATACTGAGCCGCATGGCTCACCATGGCGAGGTGCTCGACACGGCGTTCCGCGCCCTCGCGGACCCGACGCGACGCGCTGTCGTGAGCCGCCTGCGCCGCGGTCCGGCGACCGTCGGCGAGCTCGCGGAGCCGTTCCCGATGGCGCTCACGTCGTTCCTCAAGCATCTGCGCGTGCTCGAGCAGGGCGGCTGGATCCGCACCGCGAAGCGAGGCCGGGTGCGCACCTGCCGTCTCGATCCGGCGGCCTTCGCCGTGGTGGAGGACTGGCTCGCCGAGCAGCGCTCCGAGTGGGAGCGGCGCACCGACCGGCTCGAGCGGGTGGCCGCCGAGCACGCCGACCCCGAGCGCCGCCGTCCGGCGACGCCGCGACCGTCCGACGAGAGGACAGCACCATGACCGGCTTCGACCCGCGGCTCGATCTCGAGATCTCCCGCGTGCTCCGCGCGCCGCGCTCCTCCGTCTGGGCGGCGTGGACCACTCCGGAGCTCTTCGCCCGGTGGTGGATCCCGGCGCCGGCGCGGTGCCGGGTCGACGCGATGGACGTGCGCCCGGGAGGCGCGCTCGAGACGTCGATGAGCAACGGCGACGGCTTCGTGCCGCACCTCTCCGGCTGCTACCTCGCCGTCGATCCTGAGGAGCGGCTGGTCTTCACGACCGCGCTGGTCGTCGGCTGGCGCCCGGCGGCCGCGCCGTTCATCACGGCAGTCGTCACCCTCGAGGACCACTCCGACGGCACGCTCTACCGGGCCCACGTGATGCACAAGGACGCCGCGACCCGCGACGAGCACGAGCGACTCGGGTTCGCCGACGGCTGGGGGACGGTCGCGGCCCAGCTCGCGGCGGTCGTCGAGGGCTAGTCCCGCGCGCCCAGCCCGACCGCCGGCAGCAGGATCCCGTCGATCAGCGACAGCAGGAATCCGCGATCGACGGGGATGCGCAGCAGCAGCACGCGGTAGGCGACCATCGCGGGCGTGACGAGCGCGAGGGTCTCGAGGTCGATGTCGGCCGCGATCTCGCCGCGCTCGATCGCCCGGCGCATCAGGATGCGGTTCGCCTCGGCCCGCGGCTCGATGATCGCGGCACGGACGGCGTCCGAGAGCTCGGGCGACTTCGAGATCATCGCGACGACGCCGGCCATGATCCGGAGCTTGCGCTCGGCGTCCTCGATGGTGTGCGGGCGGATGAGGGCGACGAGGTCGCCGCGCAGGGTGCCGGTGTCCGGGAGCCGGTCGGGGGCGAGATCGGCGCCCTTGAGGCAGGCGAGGGCGTCGACCACGAGCTCGGCCTTGGAGTCCCAGCGGCGGTAGAGGGTCGCTTTCCCTGCGCGGGCGCGCGCGGCGACCATGTCGATGGTCATGCCGTCGTAGCCGGTCTCCGCGAGGACGTCGAGGGCGGCGCTCAGGATCTCGCCGTCGCGGCTCGGGTCGCGGCGGCGACCGGGTCGGGCCGGCGTCTCGGAGTCGAGGACGGGGGGAGGGGGCGGCGTCATCGCAGCGTCTCCTGTCTGGTGCGGGCGGCCGTCCGTGCGGGCGGCTCGTCGCTCCAGGGTAGGTCAGGAATCCCGGAGTTGCGGAACCGGGAAGTTTCGAGACTTCTCAGTATCGGAACCGGTCGGTCTCGTATAGGTTCTCCCTCATGACGCAGACCTCCTCCCTGCCGGCCGTGCCCGCCCCCGCGGCCCCGGCCCCCTCGAACCGCCGCTGGTGGACCCTCGTGGCCGTCGGCCTCGCCCAGCTGATGGTGGTCCTCGACTCCACGGTCGTGAACATCGCCCTCCCGGCCGCCCAGGCCGACCTCGGCTTCTCGGACGGCGACCGCCAGTGGGTCGTCACCGCCTACTCCCTCGCCTTCGGCAGCCTCCTCCTGCTCGGCGGCCGCCTCTCCGACCTCCTCGGCCGCAAGCGCACCTTCGTCATCGGCCTGATCGGCTTCGCGATCGCCTCGGCCCTGGGCGGCGCCGCCGGCAGTTTCGAGCTGCTGATCGCGGCCCGCGCGCTGCAGGGCGTCTTCGGCGCGCTGCTGGCCCCCACCGCACTGGCGGTGCTCACCACGACGTTCACCGTGCCGAAGGAGCGGGCGCGCGCGTTCGGCGTCTTCGGGGCGATCGCCGGAGCGGGCGGCGCCGTCGGCCTCCTCCTCGGCGGCGTGCTGACCGAGAGCTTCGACTGGCGCTGGAACCTCTACATCAACGTCGTGATCGCGGTCGTCGCCGTGATCGGCGCCGTCGTCTTCGTGCCGCCGATCGAGCGGACCGGCCCTCGCCCGAGGCTCGACGTGCCGGGCACCCTGCTCGTCTCGGCCGCGCTCTTCGGACTCGTGTTCGGCTTCGCCAACGCCGAGGCCGACGGGTGGGACTCGCCGATGACGTGGGCCCCGCTGGCGGCCGCCGTGCTGCTGCTCGTCGGCTTCGTGCTGCGCCAGCGCTCCACCGAGCACCCCCTGCTGCCGCTGCACATCGTCCTCGACCGCGACCGCGGCGCCGCCTACCTCTCGGTGCTGATCGCCGGAGCGGGCATGTTCGGCATCTTCCTCTTCGTCACCTACTACCTGCAGGTCTCGCTCGGCTACTCGCCGATCCGCACGGGGCTCTCGTTCCTGCCCATGATCGGCATGCTCGTGCTCGCCGCGCAGCTCTCGACCAACCTGCTCCTGCCGCGCTTCGGCCCGAAGATCACGGTGCCGTCCGGCATGCTGCTCGGCGTCGTCGGGATGCTGCTGCTCACGCGCCTCGACCTCGACAGCGGCTACGCGGCCGACGTCCTGCCGGCCCTGATGGTGCTCGGCGCCGCGATGGGCTCGATCATGCCCGGAGCGATGCAGACGGCGACCCGCGGAGTGGATCCGCGCTTCGCCGGTGTCGCGTCGGCGATGGTCAACACGAGCCAGCAGGTCGGCGGATCGATCGGCACCGCGCTGCTGAACACGCTCGCGGCGACCGCGGTCACCGACTACCTCGCGGCGAACGCCCCGGTCACCTCGACCGTCGCAGCCCAGGCCGCGGTCCAGAGCTACGCGGTGGCGTACGGATGGGGTGCGGGCTTCTTCGCGCTCGGCGCCGTGCTCTCGGTGCTGCTGTTCCGCCGCCGCTCGGCCGCCGCCCGGCTGCCGTCCTCCGCGGAGCCGGTGCTCGCGCACTGACCCCGCGTGCTCCGCTCGCCCCCCGCCGCGGCCTCGGCTCCGCAGCGGGGGGCGCCGCCGTGTCTCCGTGTTGCGGTCCGGGTCGCCCGACGGCGGGCGCCTCCCTAGCCTCGGGAGCATGCCGGAGACCCTCGACATCGTCCACCTGCGCACGCTCGTGGCGATCGCCGACTGCGGTGGATTCGGCCGCGCGGCCATCGCCCTGCACATCAGCCAGCCCACCGTCTCGCAGCACGTCCGCACCCTCGAGCGCCGCCTCGAGCGGACCTTCATCGAGAAGGCGGGCCGGAAGGCGCGGTTCACCCCGGCCGGCGAGCGCCTGCTCGTGCAGGCCCGCCGCATCCTCGCCGTGCACGACGACGCTCTCGAGGCGCTCGACGCCGCCGCCGAGAACCCGCTCGCCCTCGGGCTCACCGAACCGGCGGCCGAGCAGCTGCTGCCGAGCCTGCTCACCACCCTGCGGCGCGCCTTCGACGACCGCCCGCTGACCTTCTCCCTCGACCGCTCGACGCAGCTCGCCGAGGCCGTGGCGCGCGGAGTGGTCGACCTCGCGGTGATCCTCGGCGTGGGCGGCGACCTGCCCGGACGCCAGGTCGCGACCCTCCCGCTCGACTGGTACGCGGCGCCCGGCTGGCAGGCGCCCGAGGGCGTCCCGCTGCCGCTCGTGGCCTACTCCGAGCCGTGCGGCATGCGCCAGCGGGCGCTGCAGCAGCTCGGCGCGTTCGGGCACGAGGTGCACGTCGTCGCCGAGGCGGCGGCGCTCGAGGGGGTCATCGCGGCGGCGCGCGCCGGCATCGGAGTGGCCGTCCTGCCCACCGCGCACGCGGGCGCCGTCGCGGAGGGGCTCGAGGTGCGCCGCGACCTGCCGGCGCTCGGCTCGGTGAACCTCCGCCTCGTCTCGCGTCGGGGACTCGCTCCGGACGTCGAGGAGACGGCGCTCGCCGCGCTCGCGGAGGTGTTCGGAGCGACCCGCTCGCGGCTCTCGCCCGTACCGCACGGTCTGCGCGCGTGACGCCCCTCGAGACGAATGAGTCGGGAGGTTACCAACGATCGGGAGCGCCGATCGGAACGCATCCGGAATCATCGTTGGACGCTCCGCGACCCGGAGCCGTAGCGTCGTGGACATGACCTCCTCCCGTGCCCTCGCCCCGGCCGCGCCCCTCGGCGCCGGCCGCGCGACGCGCCGCGGAGTCGACGGATCGACCTCCGCGCGAATGCGCCAGGACGGGAACACCTTCGCGCCGGTGCGCGGATGTTCCTGTCCGGCCTCCGTCTGACGCGCTGCTCCTGACGCGCTGCTCCTGACGCGCTGCTCCTGACGCGCTGCTCGTGACGCGCTGCTCGTGACGCACCGCTCCTGACGCACCGCTCCGGGTCGCTCCCGGCGCCCCGCCCTGCTGTCAGCGCCGCGCATCGTGCGCCCGTCCCCTCGCACCCTCCGAGCCGAGACTCCGGCCCGGCTCCTCCGCGCCCCGTTCCCGGGCGCCTCCGGCCTCCGCAGCGAGGTCTCTCCGCCGTGCCCGCACGCACCCTCCTGAAAGGACCCCTCGTGGCCGTCGAGTTCATCTCCGCCATCAACGTCAACCGCTCGAACGAGGTCAACGGCCTCGCCGAGAGCGCCGTCGACGTCCCCTACCTCCGCCGCTACTCCCGGATCCTCGAGGAGGGCGGCTTCGACTACACGCTCGTCCCCTACGGCAGCGCCGGGCACGACCCGTTCACGATCGCCGCGGCGGTGACGCAGTACACCGAGCGCCTGAAGCCGATCGTCGCGCTGCGCCCCAACACCGTGTACCCGACCGTCGCCGCGAAGGCGCTCGCCACCCTCGACCAGCTCTCGGGCGGCCGGGCCGTCGTGCACTTCATCGC
Source organism: Rathayibacter rubneri (assembly GCF_023743255.1). Taxonomy (NCBI): domain Bacteria; kingdom Bacillati; phylum Actinomycetota; class Actinomycetes; order Micrococcales; family Microbacteriaceae; genus Rathayibacter; species Rathayibacter rubneri. The sequence goes on from NZ_JAMRYM010000036.1 coordinate 16,140, forward strand.
CGGAGGGAGCGATCACGAGCAGGCCCGCGAGGGCGACCGCCTCGACAAGGCCGAGCGCTACGCGCGGCAGGAGGAGTACATCCGGATCCTGCGCCGCGTCTGGTCGGCGACCGAGCCGTTCGACCACGTGGGGCGGTACTACCGCTTCGAGGACTTCGTCTCGCGGGTCCGCCCGGTGCGCGGCGACATCCCGGTGTCGGTCGGCGGCTCCAGCGACGAGGCCTATCGGCAGGGCGGGGCCCTGGCCGACGTCTTCGGCCTCTGGGGCGAGCCGCTGGCCGACACGCAGCAGCAGATCGACCGGATCGCGGACGCGGCGATCGCGGCGGGCCGCGCGGACACGCCGCGCACGTGGGTGACCTTCCGGCCGATCATCGCGCCGACGGAGGAGCTCGCCTGGGAGAAGGCGCACCGGATCCTCGGGATCCTCCAGGGCCGCTCCGCCACCGCGAACCCGCGCAAGGGCGAGAAGGGTCCGTGGGTGCAGACCCCCTCCGCCTCCGGCCCGGCGAACGTCGGCTCGCAGCGCCTGCTCGACATCGCGAAGCGCAAGGACCTGCACGACCGCGCGCTCTGGACCCCGACCGCGACGGCCACGGGGGCACAGGGGGCGTCGACCGCTCTCGTCGGCACCCCCGAGACCGTGGCCGCGGCGATCCTCGACTACGTCGATCTCGGCGCCGACCTGATCTCGATCCGCGGCTACGACAACCTCGACGACGCGATCGACTACGGGCGGTACCTCATCCCCCTCGTGCGGCAGGAGCTCGCGCACCGCGAGACGACCGGGCGCCGGGGCGAGATCGTGGCGCAGCCTCCGCTCGAGGCCGAGCGCGAGCTCGCGGAGGTGTCCGCGTGACGCTCCTGACGGCACCGCTGCTCGCGGCCGCCGACCTCTCGGACCGCGCCCTCGCCCGCGTCACCGCTCGACTCGCCGAGACGGCGGAGCACTACGACCGCACGGCCGAGTTCCCGTGGGAGGGCGTCCGGGCGGTCCACGACGCGGGACTGCTCACCCTCGCGGTCGGCACCCGCTACGGCGGCCGCCCCGCCTCGACCGTCGATCTCGTCCGGGTCTTCGGCGCACTGGGAGCGGGGGATCCGGCCGTCGCGCTGATCTCGGCGATGACAGCGCTGCAGCACGCGGCGCAGGACCGCACCGGGGTCTGGCCCGAGGAGCTCTACCGGGCCGTTCTCGCCGACTCCCGCGAGCGCCCGGTGCTGCTCAATGCGGTGCGGGCCGAGCCGGAGTGGGGAGCGCCCGCCCGCGGCGGGCTGCCGGCCACGACGATCCGACGCCACGGCGACCACTGGGTCCTCGAGGGGCGCAAGGGCTTCGCCACCGGCTCCGAGGGGCTGGCCTACCACCTGGTCTGGGCAGTGGACCTGCAGGGCGCGTCGGGGGAGCCGGAGCTCGGCCACGCGATCGTCCCCGGCGACGCCGAGGGCGTGCGGATCGAGCGGACCTGGGACCACCTCGGCCAGCGCGCCTCCAGCACCCACGACGTGGTCTACGAGCGGGTGCGGATCCCGCTCGAGCACTTCCGCGGCACACCGCGCTCGCAGCTGCCCCCCGAGGCGGGGGCCGCCGGCGCCTTCGGACTCGCGGTCGCCGCGCTCTACGTCGGGGTCGGCCGCGCTGCCCAGCGCTTCTTCGTCCGGTTCGCGAACGAGCGGATCCCCACCTCGCTCGGCCGGCCCATCGCGACCACCGAGCGGATCCGCTCCGTCGCCGGCGAGATCCAGGCGCAGCTCGTGCAGGCCGAGGAGGTGCTGCTCTCACTCGCCGCGCGGGTGGACGCGGGCGATCCGCAGGCCGCCGAGCGCCTGCTCGTCGGCAAGGTGCTCGCCACCCGATCGGCGGTCGCGGCGGTCGAGACCGCCGTCGCCGCCCTGGGCAACCCGGGACTCACCCGGCACAACCCGCTCGAGCGCCACCTCCGCGACGTCCTCGCGTCCCGCGTGCACCCGCCGCAGGACGACGCCGCCCTCCTCCTCGCCGGCACCCGCAGCCTCGCGGCCGCCGCGCACTGACCCTCCCGGAGACATCGACATGACCGCACCCTTCCGACGATCCCGCGCCGCGGCGCTCGTCCTCGCCTCGGCTCTCGCCCTCACCGCCTGCTCGGGCGCGTCCGGCGCGGGCACCGGCGCCGACTCCTCGACCCCGGTCGACGGCGGCCGGCTCCGGCTCGCCTTCTTCCCGGACAACGCCGCGTTCTCGTGCGTCGACCCGTTCCAGACCTACTGGATCGAGCACCGCACCGTGATCCGCAACATCGCCGACTCCCTGACCGACCAGGATCCCGAGACCGGTGAGATCCGGCCCTGGCTCGCCACCGACTGGACGGTGAACGAGGCCGGCACCGAGTACACCTTCGATCTGCGCGGCGACGTCACGTTCTCGGACGGCACGGCGTTCACCGCCGAGAGCGTGAAGACCGCGTTCGACAGCGCCCGGGCGACGCTCGCCGAGCTGCCCTCGGCCTACGGCGGCGTGTACCTGGCCGGCTACGCGGGCACCGACGTCGTCGACGCCGACACGGCGACGGTGCGGTTCTCCACTCCCAACGCCTCCTTCCTGCAGGGCACGTCGACCACGAACCTCGCGATCCTCGCGGCCTCCTCGTACGAGGCGACCCCGGAGGAGCGCTGCCTCGGGGACGTGGTCGGCTCGGGTCCCTTCACCCTGACCGGCTACACGCCGGGCACCGGCATCACCCTCGACAGGCGCGAGGGCTACGCGTGGGGCTCGGCACTGCGCGAGAACACGGGCGAGGCGCACCTCGACGGGATCGACGTCAGCTACGTCGCCGAGGACAGCGTGCGCGTGGGCCAGCTGACCAGCGACGAGATCGACATCGCCTGGCCGCGCAACCCGATCTCCGAGAACGACCAGGCCGTGATCACCGGGGGAGGCGACACCGTCGAGAGCCGTGCGCTGCCCGGTCCGGCGAGCGACTACTACCCCAACGTCTCCGAGGGGCGGATCCTCTCGGACGAGCGGGTGCGCAAGGCCGTGCAGAAGGCGATCGACCGCGAGACCTACGCCTCGACGGTCTTCGGCGCCGGGTACCCGGCGGTCACCAGCATCTACAACACGACCACCCCGTACTACGTGGACCACTCCGACGCGCTGGCGTTCGACCCCGACGGCGCCGCGGAGCTGCTCGACGAGGCGGGCTGGGTGCTCGGAGAGGACGGCTACCGATCCAAGGGCGGCGAGAGGCTCACGCTCTCGGTGCCGATCGTGACCCAGTTCGGCGCGGGCGACCAGTTGATCCAGGACCAGCTGAAGCAGGTCGGCATCGAGCTCGAGCTGAACGTGATCACCAACGCGCAGCGCGCCGAGGTGCTCGGCAGCGGGCAGTACGACCTCATCTCGACCTACTACACGCGAGCCGATCCCGGAGTGATCCAGTGGATCGTCGATGCGCGGGTCGCCGGCTCGAAGGCGCAGGCGCTCAACAACTTCGCGCCCGAGCAGGCGACCGAGGTGCAGGCGCTGCTCGACGAGGGCGTGCAGACGATCGACCCGACCGCGCGCGCCGCCGTGTACGCCGAGCTGCAGGAGTACCTGATCGAGAACGCGCTCGTGCTGCCCTTCGCCGAGCGGGTCCAGCTCGCGGGTGTGTCCTCGAGCGTGCACGGCTTCCGCTTCACCTCGGAGTCGTTCGGAGACTTCGCCGACGCGTGGATCCAGCGATGACGACGCTCCAGGCGGCGCCGGCCGCGACCGGGGTGCGCTCGGCGCCCTCCGGTCTCGGCCGCTACCTCGCCGGGAGGATCGGCCAGGCCGTGCTGGTGCTCTGGGCCGCGTACACCGTCACGTTCGCGGTGCTCTGGCTGCTGCCGAGCGATCCGCTCGCGCTGCTGCTCTCGGCGAACAACGTCGAGCTCGACTCCCTCTCTCCGCGGCAGCTCGCCGAGGCGCAGGCGCGCTACGGCCTCGATCAGCCGGTGTGGCAGCAGTACGCGGTCATGCTCGGGGACGCGCTGCGCGGCGACTTCGGGACCTCGATCACCAAGGGGATCCCGGTCACCGAGCTGATCGCCCAGAAGCTGCCGGGCACCCTGCAGCTCAGCGCGCTCGCCATCGGCCTCGCCCTGATCGGCGGGACCGCGCTCGCGTACCTCGCCGCGTACGTCCAGTGGCGGCCGCTGAAGGTCGTGCTCGGCCGGCTCCCGTCGGCGGGGGTCGCGTTCCCCGGCTTCTGGATCGGACTCCTGCTCGTGCAGTTCTTCGCCTTCACGCTGCACCTGCTGCCCTCCACGGGCAGCGCGACTCCCGCGGGCCTGATCCTGCCGGCGGTCACGATGGCGATCCCGACCTCGGCGATGCTGGCCCAGGTGCTCACCCGCAGCTTCGCCGACGTGCAGGCGGAGTCGTACATCACGACCGCGCGAGCCAAGGGCCTGGGCCGCGGGGCGGTGCAGTGGCGGCACGCGTTCCGCAACGCCTCGCTGCCGACCCTCACGATCCTGGGCGTGCTCGCGGGCAACACCGTCACCGGCGCGATCGTGGCCGAGACGATCTTCGCCCGGCAGGGCATCGGCACCCTCGCCCAGGAGTCGGTGCTCACCCAGGACGTGCCGGTGGTGCAGGCGATCGTCGTGCTCGCCGCCGCCGTCTTCGTGGGCATCAACCTCATCGTCGACCTGCTCTACCCGCTCCTGGATCCGCGCATCACCCACACCCCGAAGGCGGCTCGACCATGACGCTCGAACTCACCCGGCCCGAGGCGGTCGTCACGACCGCTCCGGCGACCGCTCCCGTCGCCGTCCCGCACGGCCGGGGCGCGAGACGGCGCAGGACGCTCCGACTCCTCCTGCGCCGCCCCGGCTTCCTCGCGGCCCTCGCCTTCGCGGTCTTCGTGCTGCTCTCGGCGATCGCCCCGGCGCTGTTCTCCGCGTACGACCCTTACGCGACCGCACCGGCCGACAAGCTGCTGGCGCCCGGCCCCGCGCACCTCTTCGGCACCGACGAGCTCGGCCGCGACCTCTTCTCCCGGGTCCTGCACGGCGGAGCCCTGACGATCCAGGCGACCGTCATCGCGCTCGCGATCGCGCTCGTCGGCGGTCTCGCCCTCGGGGTCGTCGCGGGCTACGCCGGCGGAGTGGTGGACGCCGTGATCATGCGCGTGGTCGACGTACTGCTCGCCGTTCCCGGGCTGCTGCTCGCCCTCGCGATCGTCACGGCGATCGGATTCGGGACCCTGCCCGTCGCCCTCGCGGTCGGCATCGGCATCCTGCCCGGCTTCGCGCGGACGACGCGCGCCGAGGTGCTCCGGGTGAAGACGCTGCCCTACGTGGAGGCGGCGCGCACGGGCGGCGCGACGCGCCTGCGGGTGCTGGTGCGGCACGTGCTGCCGAACTCGTGGGGCCCGGTCGCGGTCCTCGCCGTCCTCGACCTCGGCACGGCGATCATCGCGGTCGCCGCGCTGAGCTTCCTCGGCTTCGGTGCCGCTCCGCCCGCCGCCGAGTGGGGCACCCTCATCTCGACCGGGCGCAACTACCTCGTGACCAGCCCGTGGCTCTCGCTCCTGCCCGGGCTCTTCGTCGGACTCCTCGTCTTCTCGCTCAACCATGTCGCCAAGACCGTCGAGGAGGTGCAGCGATGAGCGTCCTGGTCCGTCTCGATCGTCTGGCGGTCGCGTACGACGGGCAGCCGGTCGTGCACGACGTGTCGCTCGAGATCGCGCCCGGGGAGATCGTGGCGGTCGTCGGGGAGTCGGGGTCGGGCAAGTCGACGACGGCGAACGCCCTGCTGGGGCTGCTGCCGGCGAACGGGCGCGTCACGGGCGGCTCGATCACGATCGGCGGAGCCGACGTCACCGCGGCGTCCGAGAAGCAGCTGCGCCGACTGCGCGGGCGCGTCGTCGCCCTCGTGCCGCAGGACCCGATGGTCGGGCTGAACCCGACGCTCCGGATCGGCGCCCAGGTCGCCGAGGCCGTGCGCCTGCGCGGAGTCGACCGCCGCTCCGTGCCCGCCGAGGTGCGCGAGGCGCTCGAGCAGGCGGGCATCGACGATCCCGACCTGCGCGCGCGGCAGTACCCGCACGAGCTCTCGGGCGGCCTCCGCCAGCGCGCGCTCATCGCGATCGCCCTGGCCGGGAAGCCGCGGCTGATCATCGCCGACGAGCCCACCTCCGCCCTCGACGTGACCGTGCAGAAGCGGATCCTCGACCACCTGCAGTCGCTGGTCCGCGAGCAGGGCATCTCGCTCCTGATCATCACCCACGACCTCGCCGTCGCCGCGGACCGCGCCGACCGGGTGCTCGTGATGCGTGCCGGCCGCGTGGTGGAGCAGGGGACGCCCGAGCGGATCCTCGTCGCTCCCCGCGAGGAGTACACGCGCGCCCTGATCGCCGCCGCTCCCGGGCTCGGACACGGCGGCACGATCGTGCCGCGGTTCGCGCACGTCGAGCCCGCTGTCGAGGTGCTCCGGATCGAGAACGCGGTGAAGGAGTACGCCCTGCCGGGTCGTCGCGCCGCCTTCCGCGCGCTCGACGGCGTCTCCTTCTCGCTCCGCGCCGGGCGCACGCTCGCCCTGGTGGGGGAGTCCGGATCGGGCAAGACCACCGCGCTGCGTGTCGCCCTCGGTCTCGTCGCCCCGACCAGCGGTCGGGTGCTCGTGGACGGAGTCGACCTGACCGGAGCGCGCGAGCGGCAGTGGCGACCGCTGCGTCGACGCATCCAGCTCGTGCACCAGAACCCGTTCGCCGCCCTCGATCCGCGCTTCACCGTGCTCGAGTCGGTGATCGAGCCGCTCGTCTCCTTCCGGGTCGGCGACCGGGCCTCGCGGCTCGAGCGCGCGAGGGAGCTGCTGGACCGGGTCGGCCTGCCGGCCTCGTCCCTCCCGCGCCTGCCCGCCGAGCTCTCGGGCGGCCAGCGCCAGCGCGTCGCGATCGCCCGCGCGCTCGCACTCGCCCCCGATCTCGTGCTGCTCGACGAGCCGGTCTCGGCCCTCGACGTCTCGGTGCAGGCGCAGATCCTCGCCCTGCTCGTCGAGCTGCAGCAGGAGCTCGGAGTGGCGTACCTGTTCGTCTCGCACGACCTCGCCGTCGTCGCCGAGGTGGCGCACGAGGTGGTCGTCCTGAACCGGGGCCGCGTGGAGGAGGCGGGCGCGACCGCCCGCGTCTTCGGCGCGCCCGAGGCGGAGTACACCCGTGCCCTCCTGGCCGCGGTCCCGGGCGTCGGAGCCGTCGCATGAGCGGCCGCGTCGTCGTCATCGGGGCCGGTGCCGTCGGCTCCGTCCTCGCCGCCCAGCTGCACCTCGCCGGGCACGCCGTCGTCCTCGTGGCCCGCGGCGAGCAGCTCCGGGCGCTCCGCGACCGGGGGCTGAGGCTGCGCCGTCCCTCCGGAGACGAGATCGTCGCGGTCCCGGTCGCTTCGGGCCCGGAGGAGGTCGCTCCCACCCGCGACGACGTGCTCGTGCTCGCGGTCAAGGCGCAGGACGCCGAGGCGGCGCTCGCCGAATGGGCCTGGACGCCGCTGGAGGGAGGTGGCGCGGGGGCGGAGCTCCCCGTGCTCACCCTGCAGAACGGTCTCGCGGCCGAGGACGCGGCGCTGCGCCGCTTCCGCGACGTCTTCGGCGTCTCGATCGGGATCGCCGCGAGCTTCCTCGCACCGGGCGAGGTCGTCTCGCCGTCGTTCCCGACCGTCGGCGTCCTCTGGATCGGGCGGTACCCGGACGCGGCCGACCCGCGTGCCGAGGAGTACGCCGCGCTCCTGGGCAGCGCCGGGTTCGCCGCGCGCGCCGTGCCCGACATCAGCGCCTGGAAGGCGCGGAAGCTGATCGTCAACACCGCGAACGGCCTCGACCTCTTCGCCGGGAGCGACGACGAGCGGGCTCGCGCCCGCACCGCGCTCGCCGCGGAGGCGCGGGCCGTGCTGCTCGCCGATGGCCGCGCGATCGCCGAGGACGACGGCGCCCGCCTCGTCGTCGAGCCCGTCCCCGGTCACGTCCCCGGCCGCCTCTCGACCTGGCAGAGCTTCGCCCGCGGAACCGGCAGCGAGGTCGACCTGCTGACCGGGGAGATCGTGCTGCTCGCGCGGCGCACCGGGGTCGCCGCTCCGCTCAACGAGCGCCTCCAGCACCTGCTCGGCCTGCGCGGAGCGGAGGCGGTCCACGCCCCGCTCGCGCTCGCCGAGCTCCTCGATCCCGTCCCCGCACCTCCCGAGAGGGTCACCGCATGACCGCCACCACCGCCACCACCGGGCCCGCGCCCGTCCTCGCCTTCGACGAGCCCGACGGGATCGCCCCGCGCGGCACGCTCGTCGTCCTCGCCGGCCGCGGCGAGACTCCGGCCGTCTACGAGCGCTTCGGCACGCGCCTCGCCCGCGACGCCTACCGGGTCCGCGTCCTGGGCGACGCGAGTGCCGCGGGCGCGGCCGACGCCGCACGAGTCCTGCTCGCCGACCGCTCCCTCGTCGCCCCCGTCGTGCTCGTCGGGTCCGACGCCGGGGCGGCGGTCGCCCTCGAGATCGCCGCCACCGCGGAGGTCGACGCCGTCGTGGTCGCGGGGCTGCCGGTCCGCTCCGGGGGTGCGGCCGTCGGCGACCGCACGGCCTGCCCGAACCATGCGGGCGTGCTCGAGCGCGAGACCGGCTCCGCTCCCACCGCCGTCCTCCCGCCCGAGCTGCTCGCGGTCGCGGCGAGCGCCGTCCGGGCGCCGCTGCTGGCGCTGCACGGCGACGCCGACCCCGTCAGTCCGCTCGACGAGGCCGTCGCGGTGCTCCGGAGCGCCCCGCGCGCCGAGATCCACCGCGTCGCGGGCGGACGCCACGACGTCCTCAACGATGTGTCGCACCGCTCCGTCGCCGCGACCGTCGTGCTGTTCCTCGAGCGGGTGAAGGCCTCGCCCGAGGGGGCGCCGATCGTCGTGCGGGCCGGAGCGTGAGCGCCGTCGACGTGGCGGTGGTCCGCGCCGACCGCTCGGGCTGGTCCCCGGGCGGAGCGCCGGCGGGCGTCGTCCGCGCCCGCTCGGTCGACGAGGTGCGCGCGGCGCTCGCGCACGCCTCGGCGAACGGGATCCCCGTCGTGACCCGCGGCGCGGCCTCCGGACTCGCCGGCGGAGCCAGCGCGGGGGAGGGGGCCCTGGTGCTCGACGTCTCGGGTCTGGACCGCATCCTCTCGATCGACCCCGTCGACCAGATCGCGCGCGTCGAGCCCGGAGTGATCACCGCCGACCTCGACCGTGCGGCGGCCGAGCACGGGCTCACCTACGCCCCCGACCCCGGCAGCGTCGAGATCTCGACGATCGGCGGCACCATCGCGACCAACGCCGGCGGTCTCCGCGGGGCGAAGTACGGCGTCACCCGCGACGCCGTGCTCGCCCTGGACGTGGTCCTCGCCGACGGCTCGCTCGTGCACCTCGGCCGCGACACCCTGAAGGGCGTCGTCGGTCTCGACCTCACCGCGCTGGTCGTGGGGTCGGAGGGGAGTCTGGGCGTGATCGTCGGCGCCACGCTCCGTCTGCTCCCGCGGCCCCGCTCCACGGCCACCGCCGCCGCCTACTTCACCGACGTCGCCGCCGGCGCCGAGGCCGCGACCGCCCTCGCACGGGCGGGGCTCCGGCCCAGCGTCCTCGAGCTCGTCGACGACCGCACGCTCGAGGCCATCGACGCGCTGCGCGGCACCGGCCTCGCCCTGCGCGGCGGCGCCTTCCTGCTGGTGCAGACCGACGGCTTCGGAGCGGCGGAGGAGATGGAGGCCGTCCGCTCCGTCCTCGCCGCCACCGCGCGGAGCGTCGAGACGACGCTCGACCCCGCGGAGGGTCTCGCCCTCGCCTCGGCCCGCCGCGACGCCCTCCCCGCGATCGAGGCGCGCGGGCGGGTCCTCATCGAGGACATCGCCGTGCCGCGGTCAAGGCTCGCCGAGGCGATCCGGCGGGTGCACGCGATCGCGGCGGGCACCGGCGCCGACGTGTACGTCTTCGCCCACGCGGGCGACGGCAACCTGCACCCGATCATCCGACTCCGCGACGACTCCGAGGCCGCCCGTCTGCAGGCGGAAGCGGCCGCCGACGCGGTGTTCGCCCTCGCCCTCGAGCTCGGCGGCACCGTCAGCGGCGAGCACGGGGTGGGGGTGCTCAAGCGTGGATGGGCCCGCCGCGAGCTCGGCCCCGAGGTCGTCGCCCTGCAGCGCGCGGTGCGGCGGGTCTTCGATCCGCAGGGCATCCTGAATCCCGGAACCGCGCTGTGAGCGCGCACCTCGAAAGGACCGTCATGACCGACATCCCCGCCCGCAGCACCGTCCTCGTCACTCCCGACGAGCTGGCGGCGGCCCTGGCGTCGCCCGCCCCGCCGCTCGTCCTCGACGTGCGCTGGCGGCTCGACCGCCCCGACGGGCGTCCCGCGTTCCTCGAGGGCCACGTGCCGGGTGCCGTCTACGTCGATCTCGACCACGATCTGGCTCAGCACGGCGAGCCGACGGAGGGCAGGCATCCGCTGCCCTCCGTCGAGCGGCTGCAGGAGGCGGCCCGCCGCTGGGGCCTGCGGCAGGGGCAGCCCGTCGTCGTCTACGACGACCTGAAGAACCTCTCGGCCGCCCGCGCCTGGTGGCTGCTCCGCTACGCCGGAGTCGCCGACGTGCGTTTGCTCGACGGGTCCCTCCGCGCCTGGACCGCCTCGGGCCGCTCCCTCGAGACCGGACCGGTCGCGCATCCGGAGGGGGACGTGGAGCTGCGCTACGGGGCTCTGCCCGTGCTCGGCATCGACGACGCCGCCGCCCTGCCCGAGCGCGGCGTGCTGCTGGACGCCCGCGCGCCCGAGCGCTTCCGCGGCGAGGTCGAGCCGATCGATCCGCGCGCGGGGCACATCCCGGGCGCCCGCAACGCACCGGCGACGTCGAACGTCGACGAGAGCGGCCGCTTCCTCCCGGCCGACGAGCTGCGCGCCCGCTTCGAGTCCCTGGGCGTCACCGCCGAGGCGCCCGTCGGCGTCTACTGCGGCTCCGGAGTGACGGCCGCGGCCGACGCCGTCGCGCTGACCCTCGCGGGCTTCGAGCCGCGGCTGTTCCCGGGCTCGTGGTCGCAGTGGTCGAGCACTCCCGGCCGGCCGGTCGCCGTCGGCGCGGACTGAGCTCAGGACCTCGCTCGGGAGCGGTCGGCGGCGATCGTCGTCGGCCGCGACCGCTCCCCGCCGAGCTCCCGCGCGCCTGGGAACGCGGAAGCGGCCGCCCTCGGACACCGAGGACGGCCGCTGCGCACGTTCCGGGCGTCAGCCCAGACGCGAGTGCTCGCCGAGGTGGTGCCAGGTTCGGTTGTGGTAGACGAGCGGAGCCGCGGCGTCCGAGTCCTCCGGCACGTGCGCCTCGAGGGCGTGCACCGCGACGATGGTCGACGAGCCCGCCTCCATGCGGTTGATGACGGTGCCCCGGATCCACGCCGCGGCGGCCGGGAAGTACGGCTCGCCGGTGGGCAGTCGCGACCAGAGCGACGTGTCGGCGAAGCGGTCGATGCCGCTCGTCGAGCCCAGGCGGGCGAGATCGAGCTGCTGCGCGCCCAGCAGGTGCACGACGAGCGTCTCGGAGGCGCGGATCGCGGGCGTGCTCGAGGACGCGGCGGACAGCGAGAAGACGAAGAGCGGGGGTTCGGCGCTCACCGAGAACACGGACGTCGCGGTCAGGGCGACCGGCCCCGTGCCCGGGTCGGCCGTGATCAGGGCGACGCCGGCGGCGTGATTGCGGAACGCGAGCTTGAACTCCTCCGGCGACAGGCCGGCGAAGGCGGCGCGGTGGTGCCCGCCGGCGTCGGCGTCGGAGGTGGTGGCGAGGTTCTCACGGCTCATCGGAGACTCCTGATCGTTCGGGGTGCGGCGCGGCGACCGGGACGGCCCGCCTTCGTGCCGCAGCACGGTCCCTCCAGCCTGTCGTACCGACCGGGGGCGCTGGGCCGCATTGCGGAGTATGACACCGGCTCCTGCAGGTCCCCTCGGCATCCCGCAACCGGTGGCACAGGATCGGATGCCCGCGCAGACTCGGAGCATGGCCCACCGCGTCCGCGAGTCCTCCGCCCGCCCCGAGAGCAAGACCTGCGCCTCCTGCGGGCGCGAGATCCAGTGGCGCGCGAAGTGGGCGCGCGACTGGGAGGACGTGAAGTACTGCTCCGACGCCTGCCGCCGCCGCGGCGTGGGGCCGGAGGAGGCGCGGCTGGAGGACGAGATCCGCACGGTCCTGCTCGCCCGGGCGGCGTCCTCGACCGCCTGCCCGTCCGAGGTGGCCCGGAAGGTCGGCGGCGAGGACTGGCGCCCCCTGATGGAGCCGGTGCGCCGGGCCGCGCGCCGACTCGTCGACCGCGGCGAGATCGACATCGTCCAGGGCGGGCAGGTCGTCGATCCCTCCCGCGCGAAGGGGCCGATCCGCCTCCGCCGCCGCCCGGGCGGTCCCCTGTCGCCGGGCGGCGCCGCGGGCTAGCGTGGGGGGATGCCTCGAGACGCCGTCGTCCTCACCGTCCCCGGACCGCACGGCGATCGGGAGGTGCGGCTCTCGAGCCCCGACCGGGTCCTCTACCCGGAGCCGGGCATCACGAAGCGCGAGGTCGCCGAGTACCTGATCGCGGTGGGCGATGCGTTCGTGGCGGCCAACGGCGACCGGCCGATCTCGCTGCAGCGCTTCTCCTCCGGGATCGACGGCGAGCAGTTCTTCTCCAAGAATCCGCCGAAGGGCGCGCCCGAGTACGTGCGCTCGGTGCCGGTGACCTACCCGAGCGGCCGCGTGCATCCGCAGCTCGTGATCGACGAGCCGGCCGTCGCGGTCTGGGCCGCGCAGATGAACACGCTCGTCTTCCACCCGTGGGCCTCGCGCGCCGAGGACTCCGACCACCCCGACCAGCTGCGGATCGATCTCGACCCGCAGCCGGGCACCGGAGTCGCCGAGGCGGTCCGCGCCGCGCACGTGCTCCGCGAGGTCCTCCGCGAGGCCGGGCTCGAGCCGTTCGTCAAGACCTCCGGCAACCGGGGTCTGCACGTGTTCGCGCCGATCGTGCCCGAGCACGAGTTCCTGGTGGTCCGGCACGCGGTGATCGCCGCCGCCCGCGAGCTGGAGCGCCGGATGCCCCGGGACGTCACCACCGCCTGGTGGAAGGAGGAGCGCGGCGAGCGCCTCTTCGTCGACTTCAACCAGGCGAACCGCGACCGCACGATCGCCGGCGCCTACAGCCCCCGCCCGCTGCCGCACGCGCCGGTCTCCTGCCCCGTGGAGTGGGACGAGCTCGACGGTGTCGATCCGACGACGTTCACGATCCGGACCGTGCCCGACCGCCTCCGCGAGACGGGCGACCCGTGGGCGCGCATGCACGACGCGCCGGGGACGCTCGAGACGCTGCTCGGGTGGTGGGATCGGGACGTCTCGGCCGGGCTCGGCGAGCTGCCCTTCCCGCCCGACTTCCCGAAGATGCCGGGGGAGCCGCCCCGCGTGCAGCCCAGCCGCGCGAAGAAGGCGGCCGACTGAGGCTCAGCCCAGCACGTCCTGCAGGTCGTACGCCACGGGCTGCTCGAGCTGCTCGAAGGTGCACGAGCGCGCATCCCGGTCCGGCCGCCAGCGCTCGAACTGGACCGTGTGCCGGAACCGGTCGCCCTCGCGCTGGTCGTAGCGGACCTCGAGCACGCGGATCGGCTGCAGGCGGACGAAGGACGTGTCCCTGCCGCTGGAGAAACGGCTCCGCTCGCCGTCGCCGCGCACGGGCTCACCGGCCTCGTCGCGCTCCACCGCGTCGGCGAGCTCCTCGACGAGCTCGAGCCGGCGGGCATCGGTGAAGGCGGAGGCGCCCCCGACCTGCCGCAGCTCGCCGTCGGAGTCGACGAGGCCCAGGAGCAGGGACCCGACACCGGGCTTGGACGTGTGCTCGCGGTACCCGATCGCGACGACGTCAGCCGTGCGGTGGTGCTTCACCTTGAGCATCGTGCGCTTCCCCGGGGCGTACGGGGCACCCAGCGGCTTGGCGATCACTCCGTCGAGGCCCGCGCCCTCGAAGCGGTCGAGCCAGTCGCGGGCCAGCGCCTCGTCGGAGGTGGTGCGTCCGAGGTGGAGCGGATGCGGCACGCCGTCGAGCAGGTCGGCCAGCGCGGCGCGCCGCGCCGAGTACGGCTCCTCGAGCAGCGAGCGCCCGCCGACGGCCAGGAGGTCGAAGGCGACGAGCATCGCAGGAGTCTCGGCCGAGAGGGTGCGGACCCTGCTCGCCGCGGGGTGGATGCGCTGCGAGAGGAGGTCCCAGTCGAGCCGCTGCGCGCCGTCGGGCCCGGTCGCCAGCACGATCTCGCCGTCGACGACGCAGCCGTCGGGGAGGAGGCGGCCGAGTGCCTCGACCAGCTCGGGGAAGTAGCGCGTCAGCGGCTTGGAGCCGCGGCTGCCGATCTCGACGACGCCGGCGGCGATCGAGACGATCGCGCGGAATCCGTCCCACTTGGGCTCGTAGGAGAAGCCGCCCGCGACGCTGTCCTGCGCGGGGACGGCGGCGACCGCCTTGGCGAGCATGGGGGCGATCGGGAGCGGGAACGGGAGGTCCATCCCCCGATCATCCCGGCCGCACCGGTTCGGCGCACCCCCGCACGGGGTCGAGCGGAGGAGGCGACACGCGGGACGCGCACGCCCCCAGCGTTTCGTTTCGCGCCATTGCACCGGAAGACTGTGCCCATGCACAGGTGGGGACGCGCTTCCGCAGCGCACGACGGACCAAGCCGATCGACCAGGGGGCTCCGAAGAGGAGTCATGACCCTCGGACGACGGAACGAGCACGGACGGAGCGTGCGCTGATGGCGCGCGCGACGACCGCGGCCCGGCGTCTGCTCTCCTTCGTGCGCCCCGGGGTCGATGCCGAACCGGATCGCTCGGAGCCGGACCACCGCGACGGCTCTGCCCACAGGATTGTCGTGCCGCCCCGACCGGCGGAGCCCGTGCCGCCCCGCGACCTCCCCGTCTTCGAGGTGCCCGCGCCCGTCCTGGGTGAGACGTGCGAGCTCGACGCCGACGCGATCGAGTTCCCGAACCCCGCGGTCGCCGATTTCGTCCCCGACCTCTCCCGACCCCGCGCCGCCGCCTTCAAGCAGGAGCGGACGCCCCGCGAGGTGCCCGCCCGCTCCGAGGTGCCGGTGCCCGTCCTCGACGTCGATCCCACGCGACCGGAGTCGGACGATGCGGCGACCGTGCACGACGTCGACCACGCCGTCGTCGCCCCGGCCCTGCTCGCCCCGGCGCTCGCCGCAGGGGGCGGTGCCGTCGCGCCGATCATCGGCGAGTTCTGCGAACTCGACACCGACCACGTCGAGTTCCCGCACCCGAACGTGGCGGCCTTCGTCCCCGTGGAGGGCCGTCGCCGGGGGGCGTTCGGAGCCGCCGCGGCCCCGCAGTCGACGGCACCCGCGGAGCCGGTCGTCGCGCCGGCGCCGGTCGTGGTGCCGGAGCCCGCCCTCGAGCCGGAGCCCGAGCTCATGCCCGAGCCGCAGCCGGCGCCCGTCGTCGCGCCCGAGCCCGCGCCCAACGTCCTGCCGGAGCC
>NZ_JAMRYM010000037.1:0-31527 GCF_023743255.1 Rathayibacter rubneri
GGGTGACGCGGGCCGGGGTGACGCGGTCCGGAGCGACGCGGGCGGGGTTGATCGGAGCGGAGTCGACCGGAGCAGGGGCGGCAGCGGGCGAGGCGGCCGCAGCAGCGGCCTCCGCCGCTCGCGCCTCGCGCCGGGTGGGCAGGGCGGTCGAGCCGTCGCGACGCTCCGTGGACTCGGGAACGTCGGGGTTCGTCACGCGCGCGCACTCCTCTGACAGGTCGATCCGCGGACATCGGGGCCGTCGGCGGGGCCGG
Source organism: Rathayibacter rubneri (assembly GCF_023743255.1). NCBI lineage: Bacteria > Bacillati > Actinomycetota > Actinomycetes > Micrococcales > Microbacteriaceae > Rathayibacter > Rathayibacter rubneri. Next base: position 255 of record NZ_JAMRYM010000037.1, read on the forward strand.
TCGGGCACCGGCGAGGAGCGAGTCTAATCCCGTCGTCGCTGATATCGAAAGGATCACGGCCCACCGGGTCGGTGCCGGTGCCAGGATGGACGGGCAAGGGAAGGAGCCGTCCATGACCGAATCCACCCCCACCGGGCCCGTGCTCGTCGGCGTCGTCGAGGGCCAGCGGCCCGAGGTCCTCCGCACTGCCGCGCGCGTCGCCCGCGAGCTCCGCGCGCCGCTCCTGGTGCTCTACGTCGCCCCCGACCCCTATCTCGTCGGCGACTACGTCGATCCGATGACCGGCAGCATCCCCGTCGGGGTCGTCACCGGCTCCGGTCCCGCCCGCCCGTCCGCCCCGCCGAGCCTCGTGCACGAGGTCGAGTCCGTCCTCGACGGCGCCGAGCACGAGTTCCGCGTGTCCGAGGGCGAGCCCGCACTCGCACTGAGTGACGTCGCCGAGCAGACCGACGCGCGGATGATCGTGGTCGGCACCCGCGATGCGGGCGTCCTCGCGAGCATCGCCGAATTCCTCAGCGGCAGCGTGGCCGTGCACCTCGCGCACCGCCAGCACCGCCCCGTGATGGTGGTGCCCCGTGCCGAGCGCGACCCCTCGCGCCCGGCTCCCTGGGAACTGGCGGAGTGACGCGGCCGCTGCCTCTGCGCCCGGGCCCCCTCCTCGTCGTCGCGGCGGGCGGCTCCGTCGGAACCGCCGGCCGGTACGCGACCGCGCTCGCCCTGCCCCCGCTGGGCGCTCTGCCGGTCGCTACGATCGCGGTGAACCTCGTCGGTGCCTTCCTGCTCGGCGTGCTGCTCGAGGCCCTCGCCCGGCGCGGATCCGACGAAGGCCGCCGCCGCTCGCTGCGGCTGCTCCTGGGCACGGGATTCCTCGGCGGATTCACCACCTACAGCACCTTCTCGCTCGACACCGTCTCGCTGCTCGAGTCGGACCGCGTCGGCGAGGCCGCGCTCGTCGCCGCGATCACCCTCGTCCTGGGGACAGGAGCGGCGGTCCTCGGCATCGCCCTCGCGAGCCGGCTCCGGTCGACGGGGGAGGCGGAGTGACTCCGCTCGCCCTGTTCCTGGGCGTCGCACTCGCGGGCGGCGTCGGCTCCGCGGCCCGCTTCGCGATCGACGGAGTCGCGCGCTCGCTCGTTCCCGCGCGCTGGCCCGTCGGCACCTTCGCGATCAACGTGATCGGCTCCCTCCTGCTCGGGATCCTCGCGGGGCTCGCGCTCTCGGGCGCCGTCGACGAGCAGTGGCGCGCGCTCGTCGGAACGGGGTTCCTCGGCGGATTCACCACCTTCAGCACCGCGAGCGTCGAGGCGGCGCGGATGCTCCTCGAGCGGCGGTGGGCGGCCGGGCTCGCGTACGGCCTGGGCACGTGGGCGGTGGCGCTCGTCGCGACGGTGCTCGGTCTCGCTACGGCGGCGGCGCTCGTCTGAGCCGGGCGCGGGCGGTGCGGACGCTCCGGATCCCCGAGTGGCCGCGACCCGGGCTCCCGGCCCACTGCAGGGCCCGGGAGGCGTCGAGTCGTGCGCGAGGCGACTCGAGCCGGGGTCGGAAGCGGCCTCCGGTTCCGAATCGCGCCGAGCCGCGCGGGCGCCGATCCGCCAGAAGACACGAGCCGCGCGTCGGACGGCCCGCACGCCCGGAGTGGGTCCGCTCGGGTCGGCAGCAGGTCGCGGAAGGACCCCGTCCGGCCCGCGGCAGCCATCCGCACCCCGGAACGGGTGACGAAGCAGGGCGCGGGATGGGCGAGGATGTTCCCGTGACATCCGTGGGGGGCGTGCGAGATCTCAGGTTGGCCGTCGTCGACGACCAGCCTCTCTTCCGGCAGATGCTGACCTCGATGCTGCGGACGGTGCCGGGGGTGCGCAGCGTCGTCGAGGCGGGATCGGTCGCCGAGGCGCGCGAGAAGCTGACGCCCGCCGCCCTCGACGTCGCGATCCTCGACATCGAACTGGGCGACGGCGACGGCATCGAACTCGGCCGCGAGCTGCGCGCCGGCAACCCCGAGCTCGCCCTCGTCCTGCTCTCGGCGGTCGACGCCCTGCACCGCTTCCTCCGCCTCGACCGGTCGGAGGCGCGCGGCTGGAGCTACCTCTCCAAGACCTCCTCGCTCTCCACGCCCGCACTGCTGACCGCGATCCGCGCCACCTCCGACGGCCGCACCGTCCTGGATCCCGCCCTCGTCGCCGCCCGCACGGCCCGCCGCAACTCGCCCGTCGCCGCGCTCAGCCGCCGCCAGTACGAGGTGCTCACCCTGCTCTCGGCCGGTCTCACCAACGCGGCGATCGCCGAGCGCCTGGGCATCGCCGTCCGCTCGGTCGACAACCACGTCAACGCCCTCTACGCCGGCCTGGGCCTGCGCTCCGACGGCACCCGCAACCCGCGCGTCGAGGCGGCGCTGCAGTTCCTCGAGCACACCGCATGACCCTCGTCGACGACACGCGCCGGACGCCCGCGGACGTCCGCCAGGAGAACCGGATCCTGGTCGGAGTCGTCGCGCTGCTGGGCACGGTGCTCTCGATCCTCGCGGCGCTGCAGGCGGTCTTCGCGCTCGGCATGCTCTCGCAGACGACGCGCGGAGTGGAGGGCGGTCCGGTCCTGGACGTGGTCGTGCGGGTGCTGGTCAACGTCACGGCGGTCGCGGTCGCGGTGCTGGTGCTCTCGGTCGTCAAGCCCGAGCGCTTCGAGCGCCGCCCCCGCGTGCTCGCGGCTCTCGCCGTCGCCGTCGGTGTGGCGCTCGTGCGCTGCACCCTGCAGGTGATCGCCGGCGTGTACCCGCTCGCCGCCCTCGACGCGCTGGTCGTCGAGCTGGTCGTCGGAGCGATGGTCTTCGGCCTGGTCACCGGCTTCGGTCTGCTGTTCGTCCGGACCGCGCGCCGCGTCCGCGAGAAGGAGCGCGAGCACGCCCGCGTGCTCCTCCAGGCGGTCCAGGCCGTGCAGGCGCTGCAGAAGGAGGAGCTGCGCGTGCGGCGCGAGGTGGCCCAGAACCTGCACGGTCGGCTCCAGAACACGCTCGTCGTCCTGACCGCCGAGCTGCAGGTCGTGGCGGAGGGATCCGCCGATCGCGAGCGGCTCCTCGCGATCGCCGCGCGCCTGGACGAGCTCCGCGAGCGCGAGGTGCGGGCGGCGAGCGGCGCGCTCTACCCCGTCGACATCGAGCACGGCCTGGTGCCGGCGATCCGCGACCTCTTCTCGCGCCTGCCGGTCGAGATCGCGGTCGACCTCGAGATCGACGACCGCTACCTCGAGGTCGAGGAGCGCGGTGTCCCGCTGGATCAGCGCGTCCTGCTCGTGCGCACCGTCGAGGAGGCGCTGACCAACGCCCTGAAGCACGGCGGGGCGAACGCGGTACGCCTGCGCCTGGATGTCGACTGCGCGGCCCCCCGTCCGGCCGTGATCGTGCGACTCGACGACGACGGTCGCGGGCTCGGCGGCGAGTCGGCGTGGAGCGGACTCGACCGCCTGTCGCGCCAGTTCGCCGTCTACGGGGGAACGCTCGAGCTGTCGCCGTCGTCCGCCGGCGGAGCGCGGCTCGCTGCGCGGCTGCCGCTGCAGCGCGCCTGAGGACGGTCGGCACCTGCTGCGGTGCGGCGTCGCCGGGCAGCGTCCCCGCGACTCTCATTCCGGGTCTCGGAGGAGTGCTGGGCCCGGTCTCACGGCGACTCGCGCCCGACCTCGTCCGCGAACGGACGCGATCCGGGCTCTGCGCTCCGACCGGGACCCGTTCCGCGGCGACTCGGCCCCGAGCTCGTCTGCGAGTGGGCGCGGTCCGGGCTCTGCGCCCTGACCGGGCCCCCTTCCACGACGACTCGGGCCTGACCTCGTCTGCGAGTGGACGCGATCCGGGCTCTGCGCTCGGACCGGGCCCCGTCCCACGGCGACTCGCGCCCGACCTCGTCTAGGAGTGGACGCGATCCGGGCTCTGCGCTCCGCCCGGACCCCGTTCCACGACCACTCGCGCCCGACCTCGCACTCCGGGTCCCCGTGCCGGCGCCGTCCCAACCCCTCGACTGGGTGGAACTGCTCCCCCTCGTGCGGGGGAATCCCGGAGCGGCTGCGCCCCGATCGGCGCTCACCGTCCGGATCCCGCACTCGGGGTCCGGACGGTCGCCCTCGTCTGCGAGAGTGGGCGGACCCGCGCCTCAGCGGGACGCGCGGGGGGTCGAGTGAGTGACGCACTGAGCGCAGGCGACCCGATCGTGCTGCCGGACGGCGCTCCCGCCCGCGTCTCGGGCCGGGTCCGCGCCCTCCGCCTCGGAGTCGGGGCGGCGGGACTGCTCCTCGCCCTCGTCCTGCTCGTGCCGAACGCCACCGCCCTGCCGGCGCTGGTGCTGCCGTTCGCCCTGCTGCTCGCGGCGCTGTGGATCACGGCGTCGTTCCGACTCGAGCTCTCCTCCGGCATCGGCACGGTGACGTTCGGGGTCGGAGTCTCGGTCCTCGCGTTCGTCGCGCAGGACGTCCCCCGCCCTCAGGCGCTGCTGCTCTGGGTCCTGGCGCTGGCGGTGTACCTGGTGCTCGGGCGCAGGCCCTGGACGGTGATCGCCTACCTCACCGGGCTCGCGAGCCTCTCGGGTGGCGCGTTCCTCCTGGTGCTCTCCCTCTTTCCGGGCGCCGGATGGTGGCCGGTGCTCGGGGCCGTGCCCGCGGTGCTCGCCTACGGCGCGCTGTCGATCGGGGCGGAGTACCTGCAGGCGCGGCTGACGCTCGCCGAGGTGCCGGACGCTCCGCCTCCGACCCTCCGCCCGGACCGCGTCGCTCTGGTGCTCGCGCTGAACGTCGGACTGGTCGCGCTCGCCTACGGCGCCCGGCTCTCCTCCGGGATCGAGCGGATCGAGCTGGGGGTCGGGCTCGACATCCGATCGGCGAACGCGCTGCTGATCGTGGCGCTCGCGATCGCCGTCGTCAGCCAGCAGCTGCGCCGCACGCGCGTGGAGCGCAAGCTCGACGGACTCGTCGAGGCGTCGCTCGCGCTGCCGTGGGGCGACCAGGCGGCGATCTTCGCGACGCTCGAGACGGCGGCGCGCTCGGCGATCCCCTCGGCGAGCATCCGCCTCTCGGAGCAGCCGGGCCGGCCGTTCGAGCTGTCGGCGCCCGTGACGGCGCCGGGCACGGGCGTCCGCCACGTCGTCCTCACGCGCCGCCCCGACTCCGACGGCTTCTCGCCGCTGGAGCATCGGACGCTGCTGGCCCTCGCGCACATCGCCACCCAGGCGCTCTTCGACCGCCGCACCACGCGCGCCCTGCGCGACGCCGCGACGACCGACACGCTGACCGGGCTGACGAACCTCCGCGGCCTGTACGAGGAGTTCGACGCGCTCCCCGATCCGTCGCGCCGCGCGATGCTCTTCCTGGACCTCGACGCGTTCAAGGCCGTGAACGACACCTACGGCCACTCCACCGGCAACGTCGTCCTCGAGGAGGTCGGCCGCCGGATCCGCGAGAGCGTGCGCAGCGACGACGTCGTCGCGCGCATCGGCGGCGACGAGTTCGCCGTGCTCCTCGACTCCGCCACGGCGGCCTCCGTCACCCTCCGCATCACGCGCGCCGTCGAGCAGCCCCTGCTCGTCGGCGGTGTCACCCTCCACCCCCGCATCAGCATCGGCGCTCCGGTCGCCGTCGACGGCAGCAGCTTCGACCGCACCATGCAGGAGGCCGACGAGCGGATGTACGCGTCCAAGCAGGAGCGCCGGGGCGGGTCGGGAGAAGCGGACGGCGCCGACCTGGTGTCCGAGATCCGGGCCGCGGTGCAGGAGGGGGCGGTCGAGGTCGCGTTCCAGCCGGTCATCGACGTCGCCGAGCGGCGAATCCTCGGCTTCGAGGCCCTCGCCCGGTTCACCCGCCGCGACGGCACGCCGCTGAGCCCGCTGACCCTCGTCGACGTCGCGCGCTCCCTCGGGCTGCTCGACCGGCTGACGATGCAGATCGTCGACCGGGCCGTCGCCTCGATGCGCGAGTTCCGCGAGATCGACGCGTCGGTGTCGTTCCTCAGCGTCAACATCGAGGCCGAGCAGCTCCTGCACGACGAGGTCGTCGACCACGTCCGCGCACTGCGCACGTCCGACCTCGGCATCCAGCTGTGCCTCGAGCTCACCGAGGGCTCGATCGGCCACGTCGACGCCGACGTCATCGACCGGGTGCGCCTGCTGACGGAGGAGGGCATCGCGATCGCCCTCGACGACTACGGCCAGGAGCACGCGGCGGCCGCGGCCCTGCTGACCGTGCCGCTGAGCATCGTGAAGATCGACCGGGTGTTCCTCGCCGACGAGCAGAACCCCCGGCACTCCACGATCCTGCGCTCGATGATCGGCCTGGTCTCGGATCTGGACATGGGCACGATCGTCGAGGGCGTCGAGACCCGGACCGCGCACGACCTGCTGACGTCGCTGCAGGCGGAGCGGGCGCAGGGCTACTTCTACGGCCGTCCGCAGTTCCCGGAGCACGTGAAGGAGCGGCTGCGGTCGACCGGGACGGCGGCGCTGCCGGACCAGGGGCGCTGACGAGGAACGCCGTCAGCGGGGGGCGGGCTCCGACCGGTCCGCCTCCGACCGCCACCCCGCCCGCAGCGTCTCGACCCCGTCGAGCAGCACGTCGAGCCCGGTCTCGAACTCGGCGTCGTAGTCGTAGCCCTCGCGGGCCAGCTCGAGGACGACCTCCATCAGGTACGGGTACAGCGCCGCCGCCTCGGCCGGCTGGTCCCGATGCGTGGCGGCCGCGGCCTCGGCCGACTCCTCCGGGGTCTCGAACGAGAGCGTCTTCTGCTGCAGGGCGAAGCCGTAGACGTACGCGTCCAGGAGCGACGTGACGTGGACCGTGGTGCGGAACGAGAAGCCGCTCTCGCGCAGACACCCCATCATCGCGTCGTGCTGGCGGAGGTTCTCGGAGCCGGGCCGGCCGTGCGCCTCCATCAGGCCGACGGCCCAGCGGTGCCGGGTGAGGGCCGACCGGAGGGACGCGGCGCGCTCGCGCATCGCCGGCTTCCAGCCGCGCGCGGCGTCGGGCAGGGCGACCTCGCTCCAGACCAGGTCGACCATGCCGTCGAGCAGGTGCTCGCGGTTCTGCACGTGCTTGTAGAGGGCCATGGGGACGACCTCGAGGCGCTCGGCGAGGGTGCGCATCGTGAAGCCGTCGATACCGACCTCGTCGGCGAGCTCCACGCCGGCGCGCAGGACCGAGTCGCGATTCAGCCGCGGTCGTCGCGGGCTCTGCGGGCTCTGCTCGGGCACGCGTTCCTCCCGTCGCCTCTTGACGGAGTGTACGCCCTACACCTAGCCTCCCGAGCAGAAGGTGTACGTCGTACACCACGAGTCGGCCCCGCGGCCGGGAACAGGACGCCCATGCCCTCCGTCGATCGGACCGCCCGCCTCACGGGCGTCCTCTTCCTCCTCACGTTCGCCACGGCCATCGCCGGCGCCGTGCTCTACCTGCCGCTGCTCACCGACCCCGACTACGTGCTCGGACCCGGCGCCGACACCCGTGTGGTCATCGGAGTGGTCTGCGAGATCCTGCTCGTTATCACCAACCTCGGCACGGCGCTCGTCCTCTACCCGGTCCTCCGCCGGCACCACGAGACCGCCGCCCTCGCCTACGTCGTCGCGCGGGTCGTGGAGTGCGCGCTGATCGTCGTCGGGATGCTCGCGGTCGTGTCGGTCGTCGAGCTGCGGCAGGCGCAGGCGGGAGCCGACGCCGACGCCGCCCGCGCCGTCGCCCAGGCGCTCGTCGCGGTCCACGACGCGACCTTCCTCCTCGGCCCCGGCTTCGTCGTCGGCATCGGCAACGGCCTGCTGCTGGGCTTCCTCCTGCACCGCGCGCACCTCGTGCCGCGGCCGGTCGCGCTCCTCGGCCTCGTCGGCGGGCCGCTCATGTCGCTGTCCGGCATCGCCGTCCTCTTCGGCGCGTACGAGCAGACCTCGGTCCGGTCGGGACTGCTGACGCTGCCCGAGATCGCGTGGGAGCTGTTCCTCGGGGTGTACCTGACGGTGCACGGCTTCCGGCGGGCGACGGAGCCCGCAGCGCCGGCCGCGCGGGTGGGCGCGGAGAGTGGGCCGCGGCTCCCCTGAGGGCGATCCGCCGCACGCGATCCCCACCGCCGTCGGACGCTTTCTGCTGCTTCCGTCTCTCCGGAGCAGCAGAGAGCGCCTGATGGCGTGACGCTACTCCGTCTCCCACGGGAGGAGAGCGTCCGCCCGCGGGCCGAGCCAGCCGAGGAGGAGCACCGCGCACACGAGGATCGCGGCGGTCACGCCCGCTCGGAACCACCGACGTCCCGACAGGCGCACCGCGGTCGAGATCGCGGCCCAGATCGAGAGCGGGATCAGCATCAGGAGGAAGCCGACCCGCGTGATCATGCGCGCGTCGGCCCCTCCGAGGAACGCGTTCACCGAGGCGAGCACGGCGGTGAGCGCGGCGAGGAAGCCGAGCGCGCCGAGCATGATGCCTGCGGCGGAGTCCAGCTGCCGGGTCAGGCCGTCGGCGCGGCGAGGTTCAGGGGTCCGTTCGCGCTCCAGAGCGACCCGCTCCTCCTCGAGGAGCTGATCGAACGCCACGAGTGCCTGCTCCTCGGCGCCGAGGTGTCCCTCGGGCAGCAGGATCAGCCGCTGGACCCGTTCCCGGGTCGGGTCGCCCGTCCTGGCGACGGTCCGGGCGAAGAGCCGCCGCTCGAGCTCCGTGGTTCCGCCCGGGACCAGGAGGCCCCACCGGCCGGCCTGGTCCAGGTGGTCGTCGGCGCGGTACGACGCCGCGAGCTCCGTCCGCACGGCGAGATCGAGAGGCTTCCGCACCAGTCGCGCCCGCAACCGCTCGCGCTCCCGTCGCAGCTCCCGCCACTCGGCCCGTTGCTCCGCACCCACCTGCTGAGTATGGAGTGCTCCGGGACGGACCGCTCGCTCGGCGTCTCACGAGCAGGTGTACGTCACTCCGCCCACCACGTGCACGCCCGCGCCGAGCTCCGCGCACGTCGCGAAGAGGCTCCCGAAGACTGCCACCAGCGCGATCACTCCGGCCGTGTACAGCACGATCGTCACGGCCGCGACGACGATCCCCGCGAGGGCCAGCCCGCGCGGACCGCCGTCACGGCGACTCCTCCGGAGTGCCAGGATGCTCAGCACGAGTCCCGCGATGTCGAACCCCGGGAACAGCGCGAGGACGAGCCCGGTCACGGCCAGAACCACCGTCGTCGTGTACGCCGACGAGGCGGTGGGAGCGTCCGAGCTCACGCACGCCCCTGCAGGATCAGGTTCCAGTACACCCAGGGCAGCACGAACCGGTCGGCGACGAACGTCGCGCGACGCTCCTTCGCGAGGCCCTTCCAGAACGGGATCGTCGGCTTGGGCCGGTAGCGGTCGTCGAACTCGGCGAAGACCACGGTCTTCCGCGAGACGACGAACGGGCAGACGGAGTAGCCGTTGTAGGTCATCGGCAGCGGCTTCCCCTTCCGCGCGGCCACGAGGTTCTTCGCCAGTGTCTTGGCCTGGGGGCGCAGGGCGCCGCCCGACTTCGAGTTGGTCGTCGCGGCGGCGTCGCCGAGCGACCAGACGTCCGGGAAGCGGACGTGGCGCAGCGTCAACGGGTCGACCTCGACGAAGCCGCCGTCGGTCAGGCCCGAGCCCTCGAGGAAGGGGGGCGCCGACTGCGGAGGCACGACGTGCAGCACGTCGTACGCCAGCGTCTCGCGGTGGTCGCCCTCCAGGCCCTCGAGCGACGTCGAGTGGTCGGGCCCGAGCAACGCGGTGCGGCGGTCCTCGCCCGCCAGCTCGATCGTCTGCGAGGCGGGGTCGACCTCGACGAGCTCGCGGTCGTAATGCACCTCGATGCCGTACTCGGCGACCTTGCGCTCGAGCTCGGCGTCGATGAGCGGCATGCCGAACAGGGTCGGCGTCGGCACCACGAGCACCACGTGGATGTCGGCGAGCACCCCCGTCTTCCGCCAGTAGTCGCACGCCAGGTACATCGGCTTCTGCGAGGCGCCGGAGCAGGTGGCCGGCCCGCTGGGCTGCGTGAAGACCACGGTGCCCGAGCGGACGTCGCGCAGCACGCTCGACGCCTTCCGCGCGTACTCGTACTCGTAGTTCGAGATGCCGACCGGCGACTCCATCGCCTCGACGAGGCCGGGCACCGCGTCCCAGTCCTTCCGGATGCCCGGGCAGACCACGAGCTGGCCGTAGCCGACCGCGCGCCCGCCCTCGAGAGTCACCGTCTTGGCGACGGGATCGATCGTGGCGACGCGGTCCCGGATCCACGTCACGCCCTTCGGCGTCACCTCGCCCTGCGGACGGGTCGCCTTCGAGGCCGGAGCCGTGCCGCCGGCCACGTGCGAGAACATCGGCTGGTAGTAGTGCGTCGTGCGCGGCTCGATCACCGCGACGTCCGACACTCCGTAGCGCCGCAGCCGCCCGGCCACCGACAGCCCGGCGTTGCCGCCGCCGATGACGAGCACGTCGTGATGCAGGGCGGGCGCGGGGGAGTCGGTCATGTGCCCACCGTAGGCGGCGGGTGCGACAAGGGCCACGGGGGAGGAGACCCCTTGCGCTCGGCCCGGGGGAGCGCTGTCTCCTCGCGCCGTCCCGACCCCGGAGACGGCGTCGCACGGTCCGCGGACGTGCGTTCCGCGCCACCGGGACACGCGGCGACGGCTCCGGGTTACGGTTCTCGCCGTTCACACCCCCTGAGCAGAAGAGGTCCCCTGTGATCCGTCGGCGACTCCCCGTCCTCGTCCTCCTCCCGCTGGCGTCCGTCCTGGCGCTGACCGCGTGTTCCGCGCCGGACGGCGGCGACGCGCCGCAGGAGGCCTCGCCGTTGACCGAGTACCTGGGCGCCCTCTACGGCACCGACCGGAGCCTGGAGCAGCAGCAGGAGGAGTTCGCCGAGCAGGAGCGGGCCCGTGAGGACCTCGTCGCGGCGTGCATGAAGGAGCAGGGGTTCGACTACACGCCGAACCCGCAGAGCGCGGCCTCCGTCACCACCGGCAGCGGGGAGTGGGAACCGGAGGATCGCGAGTGGGTCGCCCAGTACGGCTACGGGGTCGTCGACTTCCCCGGTCGCGACGAGCCGGTCGAGGCGGACGAGGAGTACGTCGACCTCAACGCGGACTACATGGCGAGCCTGTCCGAGTCCGAGAGGGCGGCGTACCAGGAGGCCCTGACCGGTCCTCCCGTCCCGGAGGACCAGGCCGGCGAGGACGGCTCGTACGAGTACGACTGGGCGGCGTCCGGCTGCTTCGGCTCCGCCCAGCACGAGCTCGACACCCGGGATCCGGTGCGCGCGAGCGAGCACGAGCCGCTGATGGACGCCCTGAGCGAGTTCTACTCGAGCCAGGCGACGGCGCCCGGGCTGGTCGATCTGAACGCGGAGTGGTCGTCGTGCATGACCGATGCCGGGCACCCCGGATTCGCGGTCCAGTTCGACGCGCGGAACTCGATCGTCGCCGAGGTGAGCGCGTTCCGCGAGGCGTCCGACGAGCCGATCGAGGACTCGGACCCGAAGCTGCAGAAGCTCGCCGAGAAGGAGATCGCTCTGGCGCTCGCCGACCTCGACTGCCGCGAGAAGACCGACTACCGCGCCGAGGAGAAGAAGGTCCAGGTCGAGCAGGAGCGGCGGTTCATCGCCGACCACCAGGCGGAGCTGGACGCCCTGAAGGCCGACGTCGAGCAGGGGGACTGAGTGCGCGAGCGCGGACGCCCGACCGCGGGCGACGACGAGACGACCGATGCGCTCGCCTCCCTCACGATCGCCGACCGGCAGGGGGAGGAGGCGACGCGTCGACCGGGGCGGTTCGCCGGGATCGGCGCCGTCGTGGCGCGGAACCGGCTCCTCTGGATCGTGGCCGTCGCTGCACTGGTGAGCCTCGTGGCGGGTCTGGTCATCGGCCGCTTCGCGGTCTCGCCGGAGGACGCGGCCGCCGGAGCGGCGCCCCCGGCTCCCGGGCTGATCACCGCGCCGGTCGGGTTCGGCGCCCTGAGCACCGACGTGACGCTCCGCGGCGAGGTCGCGTTCGCCGATCCCGTCGAGGTGACCGTCGACACGACGACGATCCAGGGTGCCGCGGTCGTGACGGGCCGGGTCCCCGCGGCGGGCGCGGAGCTGGCGCCCCTGTCGATCGCGCTCGAGGTCGCCGGTCGCCCGGTGATCGTGCTGCCCGGCGAGCTGCCCGCGTACCGGACCCTCCGGTTCGGGGTCTCCGGGCCGGACGTGGTGCAGTTCAAGACGGCGATGCGCAGCATCGGGCTGGACGCGGGGGACCCGACCGACGACGAGTTCGACGAGGCGGCGGCGCAGTCGGTCACCGAGCTGTACGCCCAGGCGGGCTACGCGGCACCGGCGATCGACGACGGGGACGCAGCCGTCAGGGCGGCGGAGGAGGCGGTGGCCTCGTCCACGCAGGCTCTGGCGGCGGCTCGGAAGGAGCTGGCCGCGGCGCAGGCCGGACCGTCGGCGGCGCGTGCGGCGTCGACCCGCCGGACGGGAAGCAGGTCGCCGATCTGCAGGACGCCGTCGCCCTGGCCGAGCTCACCCGGGCGCAGCTGGGCGCGGTCGCCGAGACGAGCATCCAGCGCGCGGCGGTCGACTCGGCGCAGTCGCAGGTGACCCGGGCCGAGGAGGACCTCGTGCGCGCCCGGCAGTCCGTCCTGCCCTCCCTCCCCGCCGGTGAGGTGCTGTTCCTGACCAGCCTCCCGCGACGGGTGGACGCTGTCGCGGCGAAGCGCGGGGCTCTGCTGTCCGGGGCGGCGATGACGGTGTCGGGAGCGCAGCTCGCGCTCTCCGGATCGGCGGCGGAAGCCGACGCGCGGCTCGTCGCCGTGGGGCAGGTGGCCTCGTTCGAGCTCCCGGACGGGGCCCTCCATCGAGCCGCCGTCGCGGCGGTGGCGCCGGGGAAGACGTCCGACGAGCGCTGGACGATCACGCTCGCTCCCGATCCGCTCTCGCCCGAGCAGATCGAGCAGGTGAAGGGCACGAACGTGAAGGTCACGATCTCGGTCGGCGCGACGGCGGGGGAGGTCCTCTCCGTTCCCGTCGCGGCCCTCTCCGCCGGTCCGGGGGGCGAGAGCCGCGTGGAGGTCGTGGACGGAGATCCGCGCGATCCCGCCGCGACCACCCGGCTCGTCTCCGTGACCACCGGACTCGCCGCAGCCGGAGCGGTCGAGGTCTCACCCGTCGACGGAGCGCTCGCCGAGGGCGACCTGGTCGTGGTCGGCCGGTGAGCACTCCTCTGATCGAGCTGCGCGGAGTCACCCGCTCCTTCCCCGGTCCGCCCGAGGTGCGGGCGCTCGAGGGCGTCGACCTCACCGTCGACGAGGGCGACTACGTGTCGATCGTGGGGCCCAGCGGGTCGGGCAAGTCGACGATGCTGAACATCCTCGGACTCCTCGACCGTCCCAGTGCGGGCGAGTACCGGTTCGACGGAGCCCTCACGGGGGATCTCGACGAGGACGCGCGTGCGGCGGTCCGCGCCCAGCGCATCGGGTTCGTCTTCCAGGCCTTCCACCTGATGCCCCGGCGCACCGTCCTCGAGAACGTCGTGCTCCCGATGCTCTACAGCGGCACGCCCCGGGCGGAGCGGGAGAGCCGCGCTCTGGACGCCCTGCGGAGGGTCGGACTCGGCCACCGCCTCGGCTCCCTCCCGACGACCCTGTCGGGAGGAGAGCGCCAGCGCGTGGCCGTCGCCCGTGCCGTCGTCGTCGGGCCGCGGCTCCTCCTCGCCGACGAGCCCACCGGCAGTCTCGACGGCTCCACCACGACCGATGTCATGCGCCTCTTCGAGGACCTCACGAGCACGGGGCTCACCCTCGTCGTCATCACCCACGACCGGGCGGTGGCCCGACGGGCACCGCGGAGCGTTCGCATCGCCGAGGGCCGGCTGCAGGAGCTGACGGCATGAGCAGGCTCCTCCCGCGCCGCCGGCGCCCGTCGAGCCCGGAGCCGGCATCGCCGCTCGTGAGTCCGATCAGGTCCGCGGACCGCTTCACCGCGGCCGACCTCCTCGCCGAGGCGACGTCCGACCTCGGCACCCGGCCCGGTCGTCTCGTCATGACCCTCCTCGGCACCGTCCTCGGCGTCGGCGCCCTCGTCGCCACCGTGGCCTTCGCCCAGACCACGGCCGGGCAGCTGGCCCGGCGCTTCGACGCGTTCGCCGCGACCCAGGTCGTGGCCCAGCCCGCCGAGGCCCGCACCGCCGGCGGGGACAGCGTCGCCACGGCGCGCCTCCCGTGGGACTCCGTCGAGCGCCTCTCCCGGCTCGCGGGGGTCGAGGAGTCCGCCGTGATCGGCGAGGTGGCGCTGCGCGAGGGCGCGAGCGTGACCGCCGCGCCGGTGGTGGACCCCTCCGCGCCGGCCGTCGCTCCGCCCCGGGTCTTCGCGGCGTCCGCCGCCCTCATCGAGACCCTCGAGGGGCGGATCGCGGTCGGCCGCATGTTCGACTCCGGTCACGACGCCCGCGCCGACCGCGTCGTCGTCCTCGGTTCCCGCGCCGCCGAGCGGCTCGGAGTCGGGCGGCTCGACTCGCAGCCCTCGATCCTGATCGACGGCGTCGGCTACTCGGTCCTCGGGGTCTTCGACGGTGTGCGCGCGAGGGGGGAGCTCCTCGACGCCGTCGTCCTGCCCACCGGCACCGCGCGGGCCGATCTCGCGCTCGGCGCACCCGGCGAGGTCCAGGCGAGGATCGGCATCGGCGCCGGGCCGCAGCTCGCGGCCCAGATCCCGCGCGCGCTGCTCCCCGACGCCCCCGACTCCGTCGGCGTCTCCGCACCGGGAGGCCCGTCCGATCTCGCCGGGGAGGTCCGCGCCGACGTCGATCTCGTGCTCCTCGTGCTCTCGGTCATCGTCCTGCTCGCCGGCGGCGTCGGCATCGCGAACGTCACCACGCTCTCCGTCATGGAGCGGATCGGGGAGATCGGCCTCCGGCGGGCGATCGGCGCCACCCGACGGCAGATCGCCCGGCAGTTCGTGGTCGAGTCGGTCGTCCTGGGCCTGCTCGGCGGCCTCCTCGGCGCGGCGGCGGGCGTCCTGGCGGTGCTGGCCGTCTCGCTCGCCCAGCACTGGACGCCCGTGCTCGACCCCCTCGTCGCGTTCGGCGGCACCCTGCTCGGATCCGTCATCGGACTGCTCGCCGGCAGCGTCCCCGCGCGACGCGCCTCCCGCATCGAACCCGTCGCCGCGCTCCGCGGCTCGTGACGGGCGCTCACACCGGGTACAGCGCCACCGGCTCCAGCACGAAGCCGACCTCGACGCCCGGCGCAAGCTCGCGCCGCGCCGCCTCGGCCGGAGTGACGTCGGCCGCGAGCAGCCGCCCCCGCACCCGCACGGCGTCGCCGCGCGGCTCCAGGTCGACGATCGTCTCGCGCAGGCCGCTCTCGCCGAGCCGCACCGCGGAGGGATGCACCGCGGCGGCCACGGCCGACCCGACCGGTGCGTCCGAGTACCCGGCGATCTCGCGCCCATCCTCCGACCGCAGACCCCCGGAGGTCCTCACTCCGCGCACGAGGCACAGCCCGGACAGCTCGGCGGTGAAGGCGGTGCGCGGGCGCTCGAGCACCTCGGCGGTCGGTCCCTCCTCGACGACGCGGCCCTCGTGCAGCACGACGACGCGGTCGGCGAGGGTCCACGCGTCGAGCACGTCGTGGGTGACCAGGATCGTGGTGCGGTCGGCGAGCACGGTGCGCAGCATCCGCCGCAGCACCGGCGCGACCCGCACGTCGAGCGCCGCCATCGGCTCGTCGAGCAGCAGGAG
Source organism: Rathayibacter rubneri (assembly GCF_023743255.1). Lineage (NCBI taxonomy): Bacteria > Bacillati > Actinomycetota > Actinomycetes > Micrococcales > Microbacteriaceae > Rathayibacter > Rathayibacter rubneri. Next base: position 15,964 of record NZ_JAMRYM010000037.1, read on the forward strand.
TCGTGGATCCGTCGCGAGGGCCCGGGCGAGCGCCACCCGTTGGGCCTGCCCGCCCGAGAGGGTCGCGGGGCGGCGGTCGGCGAGGGGGAGTGCGTCCACGTCCGCGAGGCGGCGCTCGGCGCGGGCGCGCGACTCCGCTCGGCCGGCACCGGTGCTGCGGGGTCCGAAGGCGACGTTCTCGCGCACGCTGAGGTGCGGGAACAGCAGGGGGTCCTGAGCGAGCAGGGCGACCCCGCGGCTGTGCGGAGGGGTCCACGTGCCGGCGTCGAAGAGGACGGAGTCGCCCAGGCGCGCGCTGCCCGAATCGGCCCGCACGAGGCCCGCGAGCAGCTCGACCAGGGTCGACTTCCCGGCGCCGTTGGGCCCGAGCACCGCCACGGTCTCGCCCTCGGCGACGGTCAGCGCCACGTCGACACCGCGCGAGGCCAGCCGCGCGTCGAACCGCAGCGTCACGAGCGGGCCCCCGACGGACGTCGGCCGTACGCCAGGCCGATCACCAGGACCGCGACGACCACGAGCACGAGGGCCAGCGCGACCGCCGCATCCGGGTCGCTCTCGCGCTGCAGGTAGACCTCGAGCGGCAGGGTGCGCGTCACGCCCTCGAGACTCCCGGCGAAGGTGAGCGTCGCCCCGAACTCGCCGAGCGCCCGGGCGAACGACAGGATCGCTCCGGACACCAGCCCGGGCAGGATCAGCGGCAGCGTGACCCGGCGCAGCACCGTGCCGGGCGAGGCTCCGAGCGTCGCGGCCACCGACTCGTAGCGCGCGCCGGCGCTGCGCAGCGCCCCCTCGAGGCTCAGCACCAGGAACGGCAGCGCCACGAACGTCTGCGCGAGCACCACCGCGGTGGTCGAGAACGCGATGCGCAGGCCCACCGCCTCCAGCACGCCGCCCAGCAGGCCCAGCCGGCCGAAGGTGTAGAGAAGCGCGAGCCCCCCGACGACCGGGGGCAGCACCAGCGGCAGCAGCACGAGCGCGCGCAGGAGGCGCTGCCCCGGGAACGACGTGCGCGCGAGCACCAGCGCCATCGGCGCCCCGAGCAGCACGCACAGGAGGGTCGCCACGGCCGAGGTGCGCAGGCTCAGCAGGAGCGCCGCGACCGACGAGTCGGAGGTGATGAGCGGCACGAAGCGCGGCCAGTCGACCCGCGCGAGGATCGCGACGAGCGGCAGCAGGACCAGCAGCGCGCCGACCGCGGCGAGCGCCACGATCCAGCGCGGCGGCGCGGATCCGGTGCGCATCAGGAGCGGGGCAGCGGCGTCTCGACGATGACGGTGGTCGCCTTCACCACCGCCGTGGCGGGGGAGCCGGGCTCGAGACCGAGCTCGCGCACCGCCTCGCTGCTCATGAGCGAGACCACGCGGTGCGGTCCGCACTGCAGCTCGACCTGCGCCATCACCGTGTCCATCACGATGCTCGTCACGATGCCGACGAATCGGTTGCGGGCCGATCGCGCGACGGGCGACGGATCCTCCGGCAGCACCGCGTTCGCCCGGGCGAGCTCGGCGACGGCCAGCCCGTCGACGACGAGGCGCCCGGAGGCGTCCTTCGTGCTCTCCAGGACCCCGTTGTCGATCCAGCGGCGCAGGGTGTCGTCGCTCACCCCGAGGGCGGCGGCGGCGTCACGAATCCGGATCTGCGGCATGGGAGCGAGTCTACGACCGCGGGCGCGGATCCGAGCTGCCTCTGCCACGCACGGGCGCGCACTGGCAACCCCCTTCATCCCGGCTGGGAGCACGACGGAGGCTGTCGGCGTCGAGGAGGAGGACGCATGCGAGCCATGACCTACCGGGGTCCGTACAAGATCCGCGTCGAGGAGAAGGACCGGCCCCGTATCGAGCACCCGAACGACGCGATCGTGCGGGTGACGCTCGCCGCGATCTGCGGCTCCGATCTGCACCTGTACCACGGGCTCATGCCCGACACGAGGATCGGCCACACCTTCGGCCACGAGTTCATCGGGGTGGTCGACGAGGTCGGCTCGTCGGTGCAGAACCTGAAGGTCGGCGACCGCGTGATGGTGCCGTTCAACATCTACTGCGGCACGTGCTTCTTCTGCGCGCGCGGCCTCTACTCCAACTGCCACAACGTGAATCCGAACGCCACGGCCATCGGCGGCATCTACGGGTACTCGCACTCGACCGGCGGCTACGACGGCGGGCAGGCCGAGTACGTGCGGGTGCCGTTCGCCGACGTGGGGCCGAGCGTGATCCCGGAGTGGCTGCGCGACGAGGACGCGCTGCTGCTGACCGACGCGTTCTCGACCGGCTACTTCGGCGCGCAGCTCGGCGACATCGTCGAGGGCGACACCGTCGTGGTGCTCGGGGCCGGCCCGGTCGGCCTCGCCGCCGCCCGCTCCTCCTGGCTGATGGGCGCCGGCCGCGTGATCGTCGTCGACCAGCTCGAGTACCGCCTCGCCAAGGCGCGCGAGTTCGCGCTCGCCGAGACGGTGAACTACCTCGAGCACGACGACATCGTCGTGCACCTGAAGAAGACGACCGGCGGACTCGGCGCCGACGTGGTCATCGACGCGGTCGGCGCGGAGGCGGACGGCGACCTGATCCAGCACGTCACCTCGGCCAAGCTCAAGCTGCAGGGCGGCTCGCCCGTCGCGCTCAACTGGGCGATCGACGGCGTGCGCAAGGGTGGCACGATCTCGGTGATGGGCGCCTACGGACCCCTCTTCAGCGCGGTGAAGTTCGGCGACGCCATGAACAAGGGTCTCACGCTCCGGATGAACCAGGCGCCGGTGAAGCGCCAGTGGCCGCGCCTGCTCGAGCACATCCGTGCCGGCTACCTCACGCCCAGCGACATGATCACGCACCGCATCCCGCTCGAGCACATCGCCGAGGGGTACCACCTGTTCTCGTCCAAGCTCGACGGCTGCATCAAGACCGTCGTGGTGCCGTAGGAGGTCACCGTGCCGTACACCGCCGACAAGCCGATCCAGCCGCCGACCGCCGAGGAGCTGCGCGCCCGGATCCCCGGCTGGGGAGCCGACCTCGACCCGGCCGACCGGCCCTCGTTCCCGCGCGAGCGCTTCGACCTCGAGACCGGGGCGCACTGGCACAAGCCCGAGCCGATGGACCCGGGGGAGTACCGCGAGAAGAGCATCGAGCACGAGGAGCTGCCACCCGTCTTCGGCACCGCGCAGCCGCTGCACGGGGTCTCCGGAGCGATCCGCCGCTACGCCTACGACCGGTTCAGCGAGGGGCGCGCGGCGCACTGGCTGCTGCTGGTGCTCGGCGACCGCGTCGACGCGACGGGAGCGCACCTGCGCTCGCTCGCGACGCTGCGACCGGACAACCCGATCACCGAGACCGGCGTGCTGAGCGAGCTGAAGGCGCATCCGATCGCGTCGCGGCTCGGCCGCTCGGACGTGCGGCACCAGGTGCTGGACCCGCTGCTGGTCGCGGGGCCGTGGGTGCTCGGCGGGCTCGCGGTCGTGGCGCTGGGGCGGCGGCTGCTGCGCTGAGGCGGGCGCCGGTCCGGGTGCTCGGGGGAGCGCCGCGTCAGGGAGCGCCGAAGCCGGCGGCGTCGAGCACGGCGCGGCCCTCGTCGCCGGTGACGAACGCCGTGAACGCGGCTGCCGCCTCCGACTCCGTGAGCGGGGCGATCGGGTACGTGGTGACGGCCTGCTCCGCCTCGGCGAAGGGGACCCCCTCGACCGCGTCGCCGGCGGCGCGCACGTCGGTGACGTAGACCAGCCCGGCGTCCGCCTCGCCCGAGCGCACCTTGCCGAGCACGTCGGTCACCGACGACTCCTCGCTGACGGGGTCGAGGGCGAGTCCGGCGGCCGACTCGACCGCGTCCGCCGCGGCTCCGCACGGCACCTGCGGAGCGCAGACGACGACGGCCGTGCCCGCGCGGGCGAGGTCGGCGAGGGTCCGGACGCCCGCGGGGTTGCCCGGCGGCACCGCGATCTCGAGGGTGTTTGTGGCGAACGGGACGGGGTCGGCGGACGTCAGTCCCGCCTCCTGCACCCGCTGCATGGTCGCGGTGTCGGCCGTGGCCAGGACATCGGCGGGCGCGCCGTTCTCGAGCTGGGTCGCGAGGTCGGAGGAGCCGGCGAACGAGAGCTCCACCGTCGTGCCGGGGTTCGCGGCCTCGAAGTCGTCGGCGAGCTCGGTGAACGCGGCGGTGAGGGAGGCGGCGGCGAAGACGGTGACGGTGCCGGGCGCCTCCTGTGTGCTGCAGCCGGCGAGGGACCCCGCGAGGACGAGCGTCGACAGGGCGGCGAGTGGGCTCTTGCGATGCATGGGCGTCCTCGGGTCGGTCTTGTTCCGCATCTGCGGGTCCAGTGCGACTCTACTTCCTCGTCCGCGTCTTCGATCGACCGCGGTGCTCGAAGAGGAGGGGCGGCCCGGGACGGGCGCGCTGCAGGACGTCGGCGGAGGGAGGGGTCCGACCGCCGACGGTCGACGGACCCCCTTCTCGGCTCGGGTTCTGCGCGCACCCGGCTCCGGAACCGCAGGATCGGCTCCGAGCGGGCACGGACACCGGACGCGGCGTGGCATCGTCGAGGACGGAGCCTCCGGATCCTCGTCCGCTCTCCCGTCCGACCCGCACACTCCGCAGAAGGGCCACCATGACCTCCGACCGCCTCCGCGTCGTCGCCGCCACCCCGATCAGCGACGAGCTGATCGCCCGGATCGTCGAGCTCGAGCCGCGGCTCGACGTCGTCGCCGACCAGAGCCTGCTCAAGCCGATGCGGCACCCCGGCGACCACCAGGGCGACCCGGACTTCGAGCGCACGCCCGAGCAGCAGGCCGCGTTCGACGAGCTCGTCGACTCGGCCGAGGTGCTCTACGGGATCCCGGACGAGACGCCGTCGGCCCTCGCGCGCACCGTGGCCGCGAACCCGTCGCTCCGCTGGGTGCAGACGATGCCGGCGGGCGGCGGTGGCCAGGTGAAGGCGGCGGGACTCGACTCCGAGGCGCTCGAGCGGATCGCGTTCTCGACGAGTGCGGGGGTCCACTCCCAGCCGCTGGCCGAGTTCTCGGTGTTCGGGCTGCTGGCCGGCGCGAAGTCGCTGCCGAGGCTGCAGGAGCTGCAGCGCAGGAAGGAGTGGGGCTCGCGCTGGACGATGGGGCTGATCTCGGAGCAGACGATCCTGATCGTCGGGCTCGGCACGATCGGCCGCGCCACCGCGCAGAAGCTGAAGGGCCTCGGCGCCCGGGTGATCGGCACGAGCCGGCACGAGGACTCCGTCGAGCACGTCGACGAGATCGTGCGGCCCGAGGCGATCGCCGAGGTGGCCGGGCGGATCGACGGGGTCGTCGTGACGCTGCCGGGCACCTCCGCGACCGAGAAGCTGGTCGGCGCCGGCTTCTTCGAGGCGCTGCGCCCGGGAGCGACGCTCGTCAGCGTCGGCCGCGGCACCGTGATCGACGAGGAGGCGCTGCTCGCGGCGCTCGACGACGGCCGGGTCGGCTGCGCGGTGCTCGACGTCGTCGCGCAGGAGCCGCTGGCCGAGGACAGCCCGCTGTGGACGCATCCGGGCGTGCTGATCAGCCCGCACACCGCGGCGCTGAACGCGGCCGAGGACCGGCTGATCGCGGAGCTGTTCGCGCGGAACGCGACCCGCTTCCTCGACGGCGAGGAGCTGATCAACCGCGTCGACACGGTCGAGTTCTACTGACGCGCAGAGCCGGATTCCCGCCGCGGACCTCCGAAACGCCTCCACAACGGCCCGGATCGGCTACGATCCGGGCCGATCCGGGCGATGCGGCCACCGCGGAGGCCCTCGACGGCCTACCGTTGCCCTATGGCGTCAACCGAAACACCCGATACCGCCCCCGAGGCTCAGAGCGCGTCCGACGCTCCGAACGCCCCCGAGGCTCAGACCACCTCCGAGGCCCCCGCCGCCCCCGCGGCCGCGGCCTCCGCTTCCTCCGATGAGCCCCGCTCGCTCACCTTCTCCGACCTGGGCCTCAGCGAGCCCGTCCTCAAGGCTCTCAAGGAGGTCGGCTACGAGACGCCCTCGGCGATCCAGGCCGCGACGATCCCGTCCCTCCTCTCCGGGCGCGACGTCCTCGGCGTCGCCCAGACCGGCACCGGCAAGACGGCCGCCTTCGCGCTGCCGATCCTCTCCCGGCTCGACCTCTCGCAGAAGACCCCGCAGGCCCTCGTCCTCGCGCCCACCCGCGAGCTCGCGCTCCAGGTGTGCGAGGCGTTCGAGCGCTACGCGTCGGCCCTGCGCGGAGTGCACGTGCTCCCCGTCTACGGCGGCCAGGGCTACGGCACCCAGCTCTCGGCGCTGCGTCGCGGCGTCCACGTCGTCGTCGGCACGCCCGGCCGCATCATGGACCACCTCGAGAAGGGCACCCTCGACCTCTCGGCGCTGAAGTACCTGGTGCTCGACGAGGCCGACGAGATGCTCAAGATGGGCTTCGCGGAGGACGTAGAGACGATCCTCGCCGACACCCCCGTCGAGAAGCAGATCGCGCTGTTCTCGGCGACGATGCCCTCGCAGATCCGCCGCATCTCGGGCAAGTACCTCAAGGAGCCCGAGGAGATCACGGTCAAGAACAAGACCACGACCTCGGTCAACACCACGCAGCGCTACCTGATGGTGTCCTACCCGCAGAAGGTGGACGCCCTCACCCGCATCCTCGAGGTCGAGAACTTCGAGGGCATGATCGTCTTCGTCCGCACCAAGAGCGAGACCGAGACCCTCGCCGAGAAGCTGCGCGCCCGCGGCTACACCGCCGCCGCGATCAGCGGAGACGTCGCCCAGGCCCAGCGCGAGCGCACCGTCGAGCAGCTGAAGTCGGGCAAGCTCGACATCCTCGTCGCCACCGACGTCGCCGCCCGCGGCCTCGACGTCGAGCGCATCAGCCACGTCGTGAACTACGACATCCCGATCGACACCGAGTCGTACGTGCACCGCATCGGCCGCACGGGCCGTGCGGGGCGCAGCGGAGCGGCGATCAGCTTCGTCACGCCGCGCGAGCGCCGCCTGCTCGCCGCGATCGAGAAGGCGACCCGACAGCCGCTCACCGAGATGCGCATGCCCAGCGTCGAGGACGTCAACGTCACGCGCCTCTCGCGCTTCGACGACGCGATCACCGCGGCGCTCGCCGACTCCGAGCGCCTGCAGCGCTTCCGCGACATCATCGGCCACTACGTCGAGCACCACGACGTCGTCGAGTCGGACGTCGCCGCGGCCCTCGCGATCGTCGCCCAGGGCGAGGAGCCCCTTCTCCTCTCGCCCGACGACCCCCGCTTCGCCCGCCGTGAGCGCGAGGAGCGCGAGCCGCGTCCCGACCGCGACCGCGGGGATCGCGGCGATCGGGGCGACCGCTTCGACCGCGACCGGGGCGAGCGCCCCGAGCGCCGTCAGCGCCCGGCGAACAGCAACCTCGCCTCCTACCGGATCGAGGTGGGCCGCCGTCAGCGCGTCGAGCCCCGCCAGATCGTCGGCGCGCTCGCGAACGAGGGCGGCCTCAACCGCGGCGACTTCGGTCACATCGACATCCGCCCGGACTTCTCGATCGTCGAGCTGCCGGCCGACCTGCCCCAGGACGTGCTCGACCGCCTCGCCGACACCCGCATCAGCGGTCAGCTGATCGAGCTGAAGCCCGACCGCCGTCCGAGCCGTGCCGGCGCCGACCGCGGCGGACGCCCGTCCGGCCCGTCGCGCTCCACCGAGCGCCCGGAGCGCAAGCCGCGCTACTAGGGGTCGCGCCTCGAGGGGCCGGTCCGTCGACGGAGGAGCTGCTGCTCCCCGCCGGCGGGCCGGCCCCTTCGTCGTCCCGGCGCGCCCCTCCGCGTCCGGTCGCGGGCGGGGCGGATCTCGAGACGCCCGCTGCGCGGGCTACTCGATCAGCAGGGCGCAGCGCAGGTCGCGGGGCGCGGGGCGACGTGGAGCGCTCGCGCCTCCTGCTGGTCGAGTAGCGGCGGTACGCCGCGTATCGAGACCCGCGTGTCCAGGAGTGCGGATCTCGGGACTCCCGCGGCACGGGCTCGATCAGCGAGTGGACGGGTGCCGGCGCGGGGCGCCGAACAGCAGGGCGGTCGTCGCCGCGACGACGGCGCCGGCGGTGAGGGCCGCGGCGAGCACGACGAACTGGAACTGCGCCGCCACGAGGGGCGACGCTCCCGCGAAGACCGCGCCGACGAAGGCGCCGGGCAGCGTGACGAGGCCGGTGGTGCGGGTCTGGTCCGTCGCCGGCATCAGGGCTGTCGAGGCCGCCGCGCGCACCAGGCGCAGGGAGGCGCGTCGAGGAGTCGCGCCGAGGGCCAGCCAGCCCTCCACCTCCTCCGTCCCCGCGGCGAGGCCGGCCCGCAGCTGCCGCCCCATCAGCGAGGCGGCGGTCATCGCGCCGCCGATGACGATGCCGCCGGTCGCGAGCAGGTAGCGCGGCTCCGCTCCGACCGCCCCCGTCACCGCGACGACCGCGAGCGGGACACCCGCCGCGGCGAGGAGGACGACGAAGGTCCGGAGGCCGCTGCGGTCCAGGCCCGCGCGTCCGCGCACGGTCCACGTGGCGGCGACCAGCATCAGCACCAGGAACGCGGCGACCAGCCGCCCGTCCTCGATGATGCCGTGCAGCACGAGGCTGAGCAGTCCGAGCTGCAGCGCGGCCCGCGCGATCGCGACGGCCTGAGCGCCGGGCCGCTCGAGTCGCAGCGCGGCTACGATCGCCGTCGTCACCAGCGCGAGCACCAGCACGGCGACGATCGTCGGGACGGTGGCGGAGGTCATGGTGCGACGAGCCTACGAGGCGCGGGGCCGCGCGCTCGGACCGGCCCCGTCGCTCCGCTCGCCGTCAGCGCCGCAGCACCCGGCGCGCCAGCACGTTGCCCAGCAGCTGCACCAGCTGCACGATCACGATGATCACGAGAACCGCGCCCCACGTCACGACCGGCTCGAACTGCCGGTAGCCGTACTGGATCGCGAAGTTGCCGAGGCCGCCCGCGCCGATGTAGCCGGCCACCGCCGACATGTCGACGATGGCGACGAAGACGAAGGTGTAGCCGAGGATCAGCGGGCCGAGCGCCTCGGGGAGCAGCACGGTGCGCACGATCCGCAATCGGCTCGCTCCGACCGAGCGCGCGGCCTCGATCACGCCGGGCTGCACGGTCAGCAGGTTCTGCTCCACGATGCGGCCGATGCCGAACGCGGCCGCCAGCGACAGCGAGAAGATGATCGCGTCGGTGCCGATGCCGGAGCCGACCACGAGGCGCGCGAGCGGCTGGGCGGCGGCGATGAAGATGATGAACGGGATCGGCCGGAAGATGTTGACGATCACGTTGAGCAGTCCGTAGACGAGGCGGTTCGCGAACAGCGCGCCGCCGCGGGTCAGGGCGAGGCCGAGGCCGATCAGCAGGCCGCCGAGCCCGCCGAAGAGCAGGCTGAAGGCGACGATGTAGAGCGTCTCGCCGGTGGCCTTCGCGAGCTCCGGGAGCAGCTCGATCAGTGCGGTCATCGGGGCACCTCCGTGAGGGCGACGCGAGCGCCGAGGCGGGAGAGGAGGGGATCGACGACGTCGTCCGACGCGTCGAGGGCGACGGTGAGGTGGCCGAAGGCGCGTCCGCGGACGTCGGTGATTCCTCCGTAGACCAGCTCGAGCGGCACGCCGGCCGCCGCGATGTCGGCGAAGACCTCGCCCTGCGAGGCGGAGCCGTCCGAGAACGAGAGCGTGACGAGCCGTCCGCGGTGGCGCTGCCGCAGCACGGCCGCCTCCGCGGGGGAGGGCACCGAGCGGACCACCGTCGAGACGAAGCGCCGGGTGACCGGTTCGCGCGGGGCCGAGAACACCTCGAACACGTCGCCGCGCTCGACGATCCGGCCCGCCTCCATCACGGCGACCTTCGTCGCGAGCTGCTGGATCACGTCCATCTCGTGCGTGATGACGAGGATCGTGACGCCGAGCTCCTCGTTGATGCGGCGCAGCAGCGCCAGGACCTCGCCGGTCGTGTCCGGGTCGAGCGCGCTGGTCGCCTCGTCCGCGAGCAGGATGCGGGGCGATGCGGCGAGTGCGCGGGCGATGCCGACGCGCTGCTTCTGACCGCCCGAGAGCTGCTCCGGGTGGCTGCGCGCCTTGTCCGAGAGGCCGACGAAGCTCAGCATCTCGTCGACGCGGGCCTTGAGCTCGGCGCGGGGTGTGCCGGCGACCTGCAGCGGGTACGCCACGTTCTGCCACACCGTCTTGGAGCCGAACAGGTTGAACTGCTGGAAGATCATGCCGATGCCCAGCCGGATGCGGCGCAGCTCCCGCTCGGGCAGGCCGACGATGTCGCGGCCGTCGATCTCGATGCTGCCCGAGGTGGCGGGCTCGAGGGCGTTGACGAGGCGCGCGAGCGTGCTCTTCCCGGCGCCGGAGTAGCCGATCACGCCCTGGACGTCGCCGGCCTCGATGTCGAGGCTCACCCCGTCGACCGCCGTCGAGGCGGCGGCACCGCGGGAGAGGGGCGGATAGACCTTGCTCACGTCGGTGAGGCGGATGAGCGGCACGGCGCTCCCTTCGAGGGGGTGAGGGCGGGGGAGCCGGTGTCCCGGCGGACGGACGGGATCCCCCGCCGGAGCAGGGGATCCCGTCGTGAGGTGAGGGCGGATCAGCCCTGGGCGGCGGTGTCCGCCTCGACGGTCTCGAGCGAGGCCTTCAGCTCGTCGGCCGGCGTCTTCACGAAGATCGCGGTGCCGCCGGACTGCTCGGACACCCCGTCGAGCACGGCCTGCGTGCTCTGGTAGATGTCGACGAGCTCCTGGTACGTCTCGTTGTCGGCGTCCTCGGAGCGGGCTGCGAACACGTTGACGTAGGGCAGCGCGTTGGGGTCGCTCGGGTCGTCCTGCGCGATGGCGTCGGTCGCGCTCAGGCCCGCGTTCTCGATGAAGTCGTTGTTGATGATCGCCGCGGCGACGTCCGGGAGCGAGGTCGGGGTCAGCGATGCCTCGAGGGCGGTCACCTCGACCTTCGACTTCGCGGTGTCGACGTCGTCGACGCTCGAGAAGATGCTGCCGCCGTCCTTCAGCTCGATCAGACCGGCCGACTGGAGCACGAGCAGGCCGCGGGCCTGGTTGCTCTCGTCGTTGGGGACCGCGACGGTCGAGCCCTCGGGGATGTCCTCGACGCTGTCGTACTGCGTGGAGTAGAGGCCGAGCGGGTAGATCGCGGTCGCGCCGATCGGCACGAGGTCCTCGTCGGCGGAGGTGTTGTACTGCGCCAGGTAGACGATGTGCTGGAACTGGTTGAGGTCGATCTCGCCCTCGCTCAGCGCCGGGTTGGGCTGGTTGTAGTCGCTGAAGTCGACGATCTCGACGTCGATCCCGGCGTCGGCCGCGGCCTCCTCGTAGGTGGCCCAGTAGGGGTCGCTCGCGCCGACGACGCCGATGCGGACGGTGTCGCTCTCGCCCGCCGAGGCGGAGCAGCCGGCGAGGAGGAGGGCGGAGGCGGTGATCGCGGTGGTCGCGAGGAGCGTCGTGCGCAGGGACATGCTGTGTGGATCCTTCCGTGGGGAGGATCCGGGCGGTGCTTCCCGCGGACGGTGCTGCGACCGCGGGCGGTGCTGATCACCGCCGGCGCTGCGACCGGCCTCCGATCGCACGACGCCGCGTCGACGCGGATCCCGGGGACCACGGTACGGACGTCGCGCACGGGACGCGAAACACGGTCGTAACACGGCGACACGGCGGTCGCCGATCCGGTCAGCCCGCGAGCGCCTCGGCTTCGGCCGCCTCGTGCTTGGCCAGGCGCTTCGCGATCGCATCGCGCTCGGCCCGCAGGGACGCGATGGTCGGCTGGTCCAGGCGCGGGTCGGCGAGGTCGGCGAAGGGGCTCGCGGTGCCGGTCCGCGCCGACACGAGGGCGGCGTAGGCCTTGGTCGCGGCGCGCAGCTCGGCGCCGGCGCGCTCGACCTTGCGGGCGCTCGACTCCTTGTCCGAGACCAGGCGGGCGTGCTTGTCGAGGGCGGCTACCAGTGCCTGGTGGGCTGCGTCAATCTTCTTGCTCATAGGCGCATTATGGCTCAAGCTCGCCTCGCGAGGCGAGACGCGGAAGGGGGCCGTCCGCCCCGCGCTCCCTGCGCAGGCCGGTCACGGCGCGCACGACGCTGCTCTACTTCGCGACACTCCGCATCAGGCGTGCCGAAGAGCCGTTTCGCGAGAGCCCGCCGGGGGCGCGCGCCGGATCGAGCCCTGCTCGGGGGGGTTCTGCCGCTGTCGTCGGACGGAGTCGGGCACCTGGCGTGGAGCGCATGCCCTCTCCCGCCGCGCCCGGCGGTCCGCCGCGCCTTCCCCTCCGCCTGAGCCCGTCGACCCCCGCTACGGTGAAGGCCGAACGGAGGCTCCATGATCTGGCAGCTCGAGACGATCCCCTACGACCACCCCGACGCCGACGCCCTGCGCGCCGCTCAGCGCGTGGAGCTCGACGAGCGCTACGGCAGCACGGATCACGAGCCGGGAGTGCCGCCCTCGGCCGCCGATGTGCCCGTGTTCGTCGTGGCCCGCGACGCCGACGGGGTGGCGCGCGCCTGCGGTGGCCTGCGCCCCCTGCCCGAGTCGGTGCTCGGCCCGGATGCGGTCGAGGTCAAGCGGATGTACGTGCATCCGTCCGCGCGCGGGACAGGGGTCGCGACGCTCGTCCTCCGGCGCCTCGAGGAGCTGGCCGCCGGGCTCGGAGCGACACGCCTCGTCCTCGAGACGGGTACGAAGCAGCCGGACGCGGTGCGCTTCTACGAGCGCGAGGGCTACACGGGCATCCCGCTCTTCGGCGACTACATCGGCGGCGAGTTCTCGCTCTGCTTCGCCCGCGACCTCTGACACCCAGGAGGGGCGTCCCTGCAGGGACGCCCCTCCTCCCGCGGTGACCGCTAGGCGCGGTGACCGCTAGGCGCGGTGACCGCTAGGCGCGGCGTCGGCTCGTGACCATCAGCGCGAGTCCGCCCAGGATCCCGAACGCGGCGAGCGCGAGCGGGGCTGCGGGCGAGGCGCCGGTGGCCGCGAGACGGCGCCCACCCGCGGTGACGGCCGTGCCGGTGCCCGATCCGCTGCCGGCACCCGATCCGGAGCCGGCGGCGGCCTCGGCGACCGAGCAGTCGGCCTCGTCCCACCTGAAGTCGCCCTCTACCTGGCCGTAGTCGAACGAGTGGCTCGCGGTCCGGCCGCCGGAGGCGCCGAGGGCGACCACGCAGTAGACCTCGGGATCGGGGTCGGCGAGCGGGCGCTCCCCGATCGAGACCAGGCTCCAGCCGACCGCATCGGCGGCGAAGGGGAGGCTGGTGCCGCCGTCGGCGAGGCGCTGGCGCACGCCGTCGACGGAGTAGACGCTCACCGAGACCCGCTCGCCCGGGGCGAAGCCCCACAGCGCACCTCCGCTGACCGGCTCGTCGGCACGGACAGGGCCCTGCGGAGCCGCTCCGACGATCGCGGCCTGAGGCCAGATGCGCAGGCCCGCCTCCGAGGAGGGGACCTGGACGAGGGAGGACGACACGGTCCGGCCGCTGGTCGCGCCGGTCCCGGTCACGGTGAAGGTGCCGAAGAGGTCGGGCATGGTCCTCTCGTCGAGGCTGACGGACACCTCGCCGTAGAGGGGCCGCGAGAGGGGCGCGTCGAAGACCTCGACGGAGCCGTCGGGGGCCGTCAGAGTCGTCGTGACGACCTCGTCGCGGTCGAATCCGCCGAGGGAGGCGGCGATGCCGTAGACGCGGAAGGCCGGGACCTGCACCTCCTGGTCGGCGTCGACGACACCGCCGTCCTCCGCGACCTGGAAGAGGACGGAGGGGTCGGGCCGCGTGATCGACAGCGGTACGGCGTTCGAGACGAGCGGCACTCCGGCGGCGTCCGTCCCCGAGGCCACCACGGTGACCTCCTCGCCCGGGCGGGGGAGGTGCGGGTACAGGCTGGTGCCGTCGTCGAGGGCGGCGGGAAGCCAGTCGTCGCGGACGATCTCACCCGCGGCGGAGGCGACGACCTCGGTGCGGGCCTCCGGCGCAGGGCCGTCCATCAGCGAGACGACGACGGTGGAGCCCGGGGCGAAACCGGTGCCGACGACGTCGAGGCCGTCGCCCCAGCCGGTTCCGCGCTCGCCGACGATCGTGGATCCGGCGACGAAGTCGATGCGGGGGAGAGTGAGCACGGGTGCGGCGGAGACCGGTGCCGTGCTGGGCGCAGGCGACGCGGCGACGGGAGGCTCGGCGACGACCGGCGTCTCGATCGGCTCGGCCGTCGGCTCCGGCTCGGCCGTCGGGACCGGCGCCGGCTCCGGCTCGACCGTGGCGACCGGGCTCGAGGTGGGCTCGAGCCCCGGCCCGCCCGCGGTCGTCGCCGCGTCGGAGGCGGGTGCTTCGAGCACCTCGGTGGCGGCTGCCGCGGTGGGCAGCGCGAGCGCTCCCAGCAGTGCGGCGGTCGTGATGACGGAGGCCGTGCGGCCCCCTCGCGCTGTACGCACGATTCCTGCTTCCTCCGGGGCGCAGTGCGCTCTCCCGGCTTCCCCATGGTGCGGAGGCGATGCGCTCCCCGCTGCTGAGCATGGCGGAGGCGCGGCGTGCGACACGACGTCCCGTTACAACGGATGCATCACGGAATCCGGCGGTCGGAGGAGGCGCCGACCGCCGGTGGCCCGGGTCAGCCCTCGAGCGGCAGCAGGATGCCCTTCACGGTCTCGTCGGTCGCCAGGAACTCCTGCACGGCCGGGTCCTGGAACGCCTGGACGAGCTTCTGGATGTTCTCGGTGCCGGCGTAGCGGGAGCCGATCGTGAGCTGCCCGGCGAAGTCGTCGGGGGCCGTCGGAGCGAAGATCTGCTTCTCGATCGGGATGTCGGCGGCGAGGTAGTACTCGGTGTAGCCGACGGCCGCGTCGAGGTCCGGCAGTGCGCGCGACTGGGCGGCGAAGTCGAGCAGGGTGAACGTCAGGTTCTTGGGGTTGGAGGCGATGTCGTCCTGCGTCGCCGTGCCGGGCTCGGTGCCGGGCTTCAGCTCGATCAGCCCCGCGCTCTGCAGCAGCCAGAGGCCCTGGGCCTCGTTCGCCGGGTCGGAGTAGAGCGAGATCGTGCCGCCGTCGGGGATCTCGGAGACGTCGCCGTACTTGTCGCTCCAGAGCCCGAAGCCCCAGCGGAACACGGGGGTCGCGGCCTCCTCCTCGAAGTCGGGGTTCGACTCGAGCACCTGGCCGAGCCAGAGCTTGTGCTGGTAGACCGTCGCGGCGACCTCGCCCTCGCTGACCGCTCGATTGATGGTGTTGCTGTCCGAGAGGCCCTTGAACTCGACGTCGATGCCGTACTTCGGCGCGACCTCGTCGGCGATGAACTGCACGAGGGCCTGCTCGGACGCGTTGCCCTCGGCGGTGGCGACGTAGAGCGTCGCTCCCTCGGTCTCGTTCGCCGACACGGACGGCGAGAGGAGCGGGACGGCGATCGCCGTTCCGGCGGCCAGCACGATCGCCGTGCCTCCGGCGATCCACGGCCAGCGGCGCTTCTTCTTCAGCTCGAAGCCGAGCGTGCTCTCGGGGGAGCGGGTGCTGTCGGGGGTGTTCTCGGTGCTCATGGTAGTGCCTTCCGGGGGTGCGCGCGCCGGTGCCCGGGCGCGCACCCCCGGAAGGCACTACCATGAGCACCGAGAAC
>NZ_JAMRYM010000038.1:0-31483 GCF_023743255.1 Rathayibacter rubneri
GTGTCCACCCGCGCTCCGCTCTCCCTGAGCGAGGCCCGCTCCGTCGTCGACGAGGCCTGCCTCCGGGCCGATGCGCTCCTGGACGCCCGCATCGCGGAGCTGTGGTCGGCGATGTCCGATCCGGACGCCGCCCGGCAGCTGCTCGTGCGCGAGCTCCTCGCGGCGGCGGCCGAGGAGCGCTGGTGGTCGGACCTGACCGCGAGCCGCCTCGCCGACGCCTGCACGGCCGCCCGCATCTGGGCCGAGGGCGACCCGGCCACCGCCGAGCTCGAGCGGGTCTTCTGCTCGCGGCTGCGGAGCGTGCTCGGCATCGACCTCGCGGCGATCCCGCGCCGCGGCCGCTCGCACCGCTCCGACTCGGGATCCGCGTGACGCGACTCCGCCTCGCTCTCGCGGGTGCCGGGGTCACGCTCCTGCTCGCCTCGTGCACGGCGGCCGAGCCGACTCCGCCCCGCTCGTCCTCGCAGCAGGAGGCCGCCGCAGGCATTGCCGTGCCGACCGATCCCGTGACCGTCGCCGCGGACCTCGAGGCGCCCTGGTCGATCGTGTTCCTGCGCGGCACTCCGCTCGTCAGCGAGCGCGACAGCGGCCGGATCCTCGAGCTCGCCGCCGACGGCGGGACGCGGCCGATCGGCACCGTCGACGGAGTCGTGGCCCGCGGTGAGAGCGGACTGCTCGGTCTCGCGATCGACGACCGCGACCGCCTCTACGCGTACTCCACCGGCTCCGACGGCAACCGCATACAGCGCTTCGACGTCCCGGGCGAGGCCGGCTCCCTCGCCCTCGGCGAGCCGGAGACGATCCTCGACGGGCTGCCTGCGGCGAGCAACCACGACGGCGGGCGGATCGCCTTCGGCCCCGACGGGCTGCTCTACGCGACGGTCGGCGACGCGGGACGCACCGAGCGGGCGCAGGACCTCGACTCCCTCGGCGGGAAGATCCTCCGCATGACCGCCGACGGAGGGGTGCCCGACGACAACCCCTACCCCGGGTCGCTCGTCTACAGCTCCGGCCACCGCAATCCGCAGGGCCTCGCGTGGGCCGAGGACGGCACGCTCTTCGCGACCGAGTTCGGCCAGGACACCTGGGACGAGCTCAACGTCATCCGCGCCGGCGAGGACTACGGCTGGCCGACGGTGGAGGGCGTCGCGGGCGACGACCGCTTCGTCGACCCCGTGCAGCAGTGGAACCCCGACGAGGCCAGCCCGAGCGGCATGGCGGAGGTCGACGGGACGCTGTACCTCGCGAATCTGCGCGGGCAGGTGCTGCGCGCGGTGCCGGTCGCGGATGCGTCGACGTGGACGGACCACGCGGTGGGCGAGTACGGACGCCTGCGCGACGTGGCCGAGTCGCCCGACGGCCGCCTGTGGGTCGCGACGAGCAACACCGACGGCCGCGGCGATCCGGGGCCGGACGACGACCGGCTGCTGGGCTTCACGCTCACGGGCTGAGTGCCGCCGAGGCGGGTGCGTGGGAGGCGTGGATCTCGATACGGCCGCTGCACGGCCTACTCGATCAGCAGGGGAGTGGAGGGGGCGTGGCGCGCGCTGCTCTCCGGCCGGGCCCGCGGAGTCGCGCACTCTGCTGGTCGAGTAGCCGCGCAGCGGCGTATCGAGACCGACCCGATCCCGAGCGTCACGCCGACGGGCCTCAGCCCAGCCCCGCGAGCAACTCGAAGAACATCAGTGCCTCCGAGAGGATCGTGGTGTCCCCTCAGAGTCCGTCGTGCTCCTCGAGCGCCGCGCCCCCTTGCCCGCCGGGGGATGCGGAGAGACACTGCCCCGGATCCGCCGGCCCTCTTGACGGCGGGCGCCCGCACCCGGGACGCTCGGCGCGGGGCTGCACGAGCGGCCCCTGTCCGAGCCCCGGAAGGCCTCCCATGCGCATGCTCACCGCCGGTCTGTTCGCGTCCGTCGACGGAGTCGTCGAGTCGCCGAACCTGTTCCAGTTCGACAGCTTCGACGCCGAGCTGGGAGCGCTGATGGGCGGGATGATCGGCGAGGTCGACACCGCCGTGCTGGGCCGCGCCGGCTACGAGGAGTGGTCGCAGTACTGGCCGGCCGCGCCCGCGGACGATCCGTTCGCCGCCTTCATCAACCCGATCGAGAAGTTCGTGGCGTCGACGACCCTCTCCGGGGACCTCGGCTGGAACGCCACACTCATCGAGGGGGACGCCGTGGAGTTCCTCCGCCGCCTGAAGCAGACGGAGGGCGGCCGGATCTCGGTGTTCTCGAGCATCTCGCTCACCCGGCAGCTGCTCTTCGCGGGGGTTCTCGACGAGCTGACTCTGATGGTCCACCCGGTGATCGCGGGGGCCGGACGCCGGCTGTTCGAGCCGAGCGATCCGCTGACGCGTCTGGAGCTGCGCGACTCGTCGATCACGAGCGCCGGCAACGCGGTGCTGACCTACGCACTGCGGGGCTGAGGGCGGCGCCGCTCGCGTCGGGTCAGGCCCCGAGCGAGGCCTCCGCCTCCGCAGCGGCCCTCTTCTGCACCGCGAACTGGGTGCGGTGCAGCTCCTCGTACCGCCCGCCCGCGGCCAGCAGCTCCTCGTGCGTGCCGCGCTCCACGATCGAGCCGTCCTCCACCACGAGGATCTGGTCTGCGCTGCGGATGGTGGAGAGGCGGTGCGCGATCACCATCGCCGTCCGTCCCTCGAGCGCCTCGCTGAGCGCCGCCTGCACGGCGGCCTCCGACGTCGAGTCGAGCGCCGCCGTCGCCTCGTCGAGGATGACGACGCGCGGCTGGGCGAGCAGGAGCCGCGCGATGGTCAGGCGCTGGCGCTCGCCGCCGGACAGCCGGTAGCCGCGCTCTCCCACCACGGTGTCCAGCTGGTCCGGCAGGGACCGCAGGAGCGGCTCGAGTCGCGCGCGGCGGACGGCGTCCCACACCTCGTCGAGGGACGCCTCCGGCCGGGCCAGACGCAGGTTCGAGAGGATCGTCTCGTGGAACAGGTGCCCGTCCTGCGTCACCATGCCCAGGCTGTGGCGCATCGAGTCGAAGGCGACGTCGCGGACGTCCGTCCCGGCGAGGCGCACGGCGCCGCTGTCGACGTCGTAGAGCCGCGAGAGCAGCTGCGCGATCGTGGACTTCCCCGCGCCGGACGTGCCGACGAGGGCGACGGTCTGCCCCGGCTCGATCCTGAAGGAGACGCCGTGCAGCACCTCTTCGCCGCCGCGGGTGTCGAGCGTGGAGACCTCCTCGAGGGAGGCGAGGGACACCTTGTCCGCGGACGGGTAGGCGAAGCGGACGTCGTCGAACTCGACGGACACGGGCCCGTCGGGGACGGAGACGGCGTCGGGCTTCTCCTGGATGAGCGGTTCGAGGTCGAGGACCTCGAAGACGCGCTCGAAGCTCACGACCGCGCTCATGATCTCGACCCGCGCGTTCGCGAGGCTGGTCAGCGGCGCGTAGAGGCGGGTGAGCAGCAGCGCCAGGGTGACCACCTCACCGGTGTCCAGGCCTCCGCCGAGCGCGAGGACGCCGCCGAGCCCGTACACGAGCGCGAGGGCGAGAGCCGAGACGAGCATCAGCGCGGTGACGAAGACGAACTGCAGCATCGCCGTCCGGACGCCGATGTCGCGGACGCGGGCGGCGCGGACGCGGAACTCCTCCGCCTCCTCGTCGGGACGGCCGAACAGCTTGACGAGGGTGGCGCCGGGCGCCGAGAAGCGCTCCGTCATCTGGGTGCTCATGGCGGAGTTGTGGTCGGCGGCCTCGCGGCGGAGCGCGGCGAGGCGGCCGCCCATGCGGCGCGCGGGCACCAGGAAGACGGGGAGCATGATCACGGCGAGGACCGTGACGAGCCAGGACGTGCTGAGCATGACGATCAGGGTGAGGACGAGCGCCACGAGGTTCGTGACCACGCCGGACAGGGTGCCGCTGAACGCCTGCTGCGCGCCGATCACGTCGTTGTTGAGGCGGCTCACGAGGGCGCCCGTGCGGGTGCGGGTGAAGAACGCGATCGGCATCTTCTGCACGTGGTCGAAGACGGCGGTGCGGAGGTCCAGGATCACCCCTTCGCCGATCCGCGCCGAGTACCAGCGCGTCACGAGCGACACGGCGGCGTCGGCCACGGCCACGAGGGCGATGACGACGGCGAGACGGATGATCGTGGCGACCTCGCCCCGGGCGACGATGACGTCGACCACCTGGCCGGCGAGCACCGGCGTCGCGACCGCGAGGAAGGCCCCCGCGATCGAGAGGGCGATGAAGACCAGCAGCTTCGACCGGTAGGGCACCGCGAACCTCAGGATCCGCCGGACCGACTCCCGCGAGACGCCGTGCGCGCCGTCCCTCACGTGGGAGATCTTGTAGAGCGAGCTCCAGGCCACGCCTTCCATGCTCATCTGCGGTTCCTTCCGTCGGCCCCGGCCCCCAACTTAGGGGGTGGGTGGGGTGGTTTCCTGCGGTGGGGTCGGGTCCTGCGGTGCACGCGGCGCGAGCCCTCCTCCAGAAGTTGCGGTGACGGCTCGCGCTTCCCGGGACTTGTGGCGGAGTGCGGAGGAGGGGTGTCCGGGTGGAGACGCCGCGCTTCTCCAGAAGTTGCGGTGACGGCTCGCGCTTCCCGCAACTTCTGGCGGAGGGCGGCGAGCGGCGAGCCACTGCGGCCTCCCACGCGCGCAGCGTCGAGCGCTGTCAGTCTCCGCACCGCGACGACCCCCATGATGGGGCGATGTTCATCCCGACCCGAGCCGCCGGTCTCGAGGCGCTCGACGAGTTCGTCTCCCGCGCCGGCTCCGCCTATGCGCGCGAGCGCAATCACGACCTCGGACCGTCCCGGCAGAACGTCTCCGGACTCTCCCCGTACCTCCGCCACCGGCTCGTGACCGAGAAGGAGGTCGTCGCGGCGGTCCTCGGGCGCCACCGGCTGACCGCGGCGGAGAAGTTCGTCCAGGAGGTCTTCTGGCGCACCTACTGGAAGGGGTGGCTCGAGCAGAACCCGGAGGTCTGGCGCCGCTACCGCCGAGAGGTGGGCGACTTCGCCGCGGGCGATCCGCCGCCCGGGTACCGCGACGCGATCGGCGGGCGGAGCGGGATCGACGCGATGGACGCCTGGGTGCGGGAGCTCGTCGAGACCGGCTACCTGCACAATCACACGCGCATGTGGTTCGCGAGCATCTGGATCTTCACCCTCGAGCTCCCCTGGCAGCTCGGCGCGGATTTCTTCTACCGGCACCTGCTCGACGGCGACGCCGCGTCCAACACCCTGTCCTGGCGGTGGGTGGCCGGCCTGCAGACCCCGGGGAAGACGTACCTGGCCACCGCGTCGAACATCGCGCGGTACACCGAGGGGCGCTTCTCCCCGGACGGCCTCGCCACCTCGGCCCCCGCGCTCAGCGAGGAGTCGTTCCCGCCCCGCGAGCGGATCGACCCGGACGACGTGGTCGGGACCCTCGGCACTCGCCCCGGCCTGCTGCTGCACGAGGAGGACCTCGAGGCGGAGAGCCTCCTCGCCGAGCAGCCCGGTCTGGCGGAGCGGCTCGTGGCGACCGCCGCCGCCGCCGACGCGGGTGGGCGATCGCCTCTCGCGGTGTCGGAGGCCGTGGAGGCCTTCACCGTGGCGGCGCTCGCCGACGCCGCGGAGCGCGCGCACGACGGGAGCGGCCGGCCGGCGCGCGTGCTGGCGGACCCGTCGCCCGCCTCCGTCGTCGACTGGGCGGGCTCGGAGCGGCTCGACACCGTGGTGGTCCCGTACGCGCCCGTCGGCCCCGTCCGCGAGCGACTGGACGCGCTCCGCTCCGCCCTCGCCGAGGAGGGGGTCGCGCTCGTCACCGTGCGCCGTCGCTGGGACGGCACGGCGTGGCCCTCGGCGTCGCGCGGGTTCTTCGCCTTCCGCAAGCGGATCCCGGTGCTCGTCCGCGGCCTGGACGAGCCCTCCGACGCGGTCCGCCTGTTCTGAACCCGCCTGTTCTGAGCCCGCCTGTTCTGGCCCCGCCTGTTCTGGCCGCGGTCATCGACCGAGGTCACTCCGAGCGACCCCGTCAGCGCTGCACGCGCTCCCACAGCTCGGAGCCGAGCATCGCGTCGGTCGCGTCGTCGATCAGCAGCCCGCCCTGCTCCGGGGTGACGCGCTGCGCGATCACGAGCGCGGCCGTGCCCTGCACCGAGGCCGCGAAGAGGAGCTGGAAGCGCTCGCGAGCCTCGGGGTCGCCCGACGGCTCGTCGGTCAGGGCGTCGTCGAGCACCTGGAAGAGCCGGAGCGACGCGTCGCGCACCGGACCCGCGGTGGCGCCGAGGCGGAACATGAGCTCCATCAGCGCGGCGTGCTCGACCGCGAAGGCGACGTGGGCGCGGCCGACGCGGCGGAACCGCTCCGGGAACGCGCCGGGCGACTCGACGGCCGCGTGCACCGCCTCCGTCAGCCGCTCGAAGCCGAGCATCGCGAGGGCGTCGAGCAGCGCCTGCCGGTCGACGAAGTGGCTCCGCGGCGCGCCGTGACTGACGCCCGCCCGTCGGGCGAGCTCGCGGAGCGACAGCGCGTCGACGCCGTCGGTGCGCAGCAGCGCCTCGGCCTGCTCGAGCAGCTCCGCGCGGAGGTTGCCGTGATGGAAGGGCGGGGTCACCCGATGATCGTACTGCTAGGCGTTGACTAGATTCTAGACACTGCCTAGTCTCGCCCCATGACCTCCTCGCTCCCCGACCAGTCCGGCCGCACCCTCGTCGTCACCGGCGCCACCAGCGGCATCGGTCTCGCCACCGCCCGGGCCCTGGCCGCGGCCGGTGCGCGGGTCGTCCTCGCGGTGCGCGACACGGCGAAGGGCGAGCGGGTCGCCGAGGCGATCGCCGGCGAGACGCTCGTCCGCCGCCTCGACCTCGCCGACCTCGCGTCGATCCGCCGCTTCGCCGACGAGTGGAGCGGGCCGATCGACGTTCTGATCAACAACGCCGGCGTCTCGACCGCTCGGCGCGAGACGACCGCGGACGGCTTCGAGCGGCAGTTCGGCACGAATCACCTCGGGCCCTTCGCACTCACCAACCTGCTCCTGCCGCACCTGCGAGGCCGCGTCGTCTCGCTCGCCTCGCAGGCCGAGCGGATGGGGCGGATCGACCTCGACGACCTGAACTCCGAGCGCACTCCCTACCGCGAGTCGCGCGTGTACGCCGCCTCGAAGCTGGCCGACCTCCTCTTCACGGCCGAGCTGCAGCGGAGGCTCACCGCCGCCGGATCGACGGTGCTCGCGGTCGCCGCGCATCCGGGCTTCGTCGCCACCGGGATGACCGGAGGGGCGACCGGGATCGCCGGCCGGCTCACCGCTCTGCTCGCGCAGACCCCCGAGGAGGGCGCGCTGCCGGTGCTGCTCGCCGCGACCGGGGACGTGCCGCCGGGGGCCTTCACCGGTCCGGAGCGGTTCCTGCACATGCGCGGAGGGGCGGTGCTGATCGGTCGCTCGAGGCGCGCGCGCGACGAGGCGCTCGCCGCGCACCTCTGGGACGCGTCGGAGCGGCTGACCGGGGTGCGCTTCCCGCTCTGAGCGGGCCGGGCCCGGTGGACACGGCCTCGCCTGCTCCACGCCCTAGCCCTCGGCGCGGCCGGAGTCCTCGACCAGCCGCACCTTCACGGTGACCGCGAGCGGACCCGTCACGTCCGGCTCCTCCGCGAGGATCCCTCGCAGCAGCATCGCCCTCGCGATCCTCCTGATCGTGCTGTTCGCGTGGCTCGGCACGGAGGCGGTGCTCGCGGTCCTCGGACAGCCCGCGCTGCTCGTCGCCCCGCAGGACGGCGCCGCCGCGCTGCTCGGCGCGGCCGGTGCCCCCATCGCCCTCACGGCGGCCGCGGGCGCCGTGCTCGCGGTGATCGGCCTCGTGCTGCTCGTCCTGTCCGTCGCCCCCGGTCGTCGCGGTCGCCGCAGCGCCGGGATCGACCGCACCGCCGTCGTCGTCGACGACCGGGTGATCGCGCAGAGCGTCGCCCGCGCCGCCGCCTACGCCGGCGGCATCGACCCCGACCAGGTGCAGGTCTCGGTCGGCCGCCGCCGTGTCGGCGTCGTCGTCCAGCGCACCAGCGGCATCTCGACCGACGCGGCGAGCATCCGCGAGGCCGTCGACGCCGAGCTGAGCGGCTACGACGTGAGCCCCGCACTCACGGGCCGCGTCCGCCTCTCCGAGACGGGATCGGTCCGATGACCACCACCAACCGGTTCCTGAACCGCCTGCTCCTGCTGCTGGTCGGACTCGTGCTGCTCGTCGTCGGAGGCGCGATCGCCGTCGGCGCGCTGCTCCCCGACGTCCAGCGGACCGTCTCGACCGCGGCCGAGGACGCGAGCGGACCGACGTCCGACGCGCTCTCGGGATCGCAGCCCTGGATCCTCTGGGCGACCGCCGCCGCGGCGCTCGTGCTGATCCTGCTGCTGCTCCGCTTCGTCCTGCGCCAGGGCCGGGGACGCACGTCCACGCTCCTGCGGGTGTCGGCCGGTTCCGGAGGCTCCTCGCCGACCGGAGGCACGCTGACGCTCGACGCGAAGGTCGCCGAGCAGGTGCTCGAGGAGGCGCTCACGCGCGATCCCGGCATCGTCGCGGTCGACGTCACCGCGTTCGACATCCGGCACCGCCGGGTGCTGCGCGTCACCGCGCACACCCGCCGCGGAGTCTCGCCGATGCAGACGCGCCGCACCGTCGACACGGCCGTGCGCCGCTGGGACGCGGTCCTGGGTCAGGAGACCCCGGTCGTCGTCCAGATCGTCGGCGGTCTGCGCAGCCGGATGAGCTCCGCCTCCCGCGTGGAGTGATCCGGCCCCACCCGCTCCGGCCCTCCGCCCGCCGCGGAGGGCCGGACCCCTCTCCTCCCTGGAAGGACGCGTCATGACCGACGGCACCTCCGGCTTCCGTGCCGGCCTCGCGCAGAAGGCGATCGACCCCGTGGTCCGCGCGGCCGGACTGCGCGGCCTCGGTCGCGGCGTCCCGCCCGTGCCGGAGGACACCCTCGCCGACGTCCGCGACCGCGTCGCCGGCCGTCGGCACCGACTCCCGTGAAAGGCGCTCCCATGAGCCGCACGAGCACTCCCGCCGCTCCCGAGCGCACCGCCGCCGCCCCGGTCCCCACGGCCGTCCGCCTGGCCGCCGAGGTCTTCGGCACCGCGCTCCTCGTCGTCGGCGGCGTGGGCGCGGCCCTGCTCGCCTCCGCCTTCCCCGACGAGCGGAACCCGCTCGGCATCGGCTTCCTCGGCGTCGCCCTCGCGTTCGGACTCAGCGTCCTCGTCGGGATCGCCGCCGTCGGCCACCTCTCGGGCGGCCACTTCAACCCGGCGGTCACGGTGGGCCTGGCCGTCGCGGGACGCACCCCGTGGCGGGAGGTGCCCGGCTACGTCGTCGCGCAGCTCGTCGGCGGTCTGATCGGATCGACGGTGCTGTTCACCATCGCCGCCGACGGCCCCTCGGGCTTCCTCGCCTCCGCGCGGCAGAGCGGATTCGCCTCCAACGGCTACGGCGAGCACTCCCCGGGCGGCTTCGGCCTCGGCGCGGTCCTCCTCGCCGAGACCGTGCTGAGCTCCGTCTTCGTGTCGGTGATCCTCTCGGTGACCGCCCGGGCGGCGAGCCTCGCCCCCGTGGTGATCGGCCTCACCCTCACGCTGATCCACCTCGTCTCGATCCCGGTCAGCAACACCTCCGTGAATCCGGCACGCTCGCTGGCCGCCGCCGTCTACGGCGGGCCCGACGCGCTCGGCCAGCTGTGGGTGTTCGTCGCCGCGCCCCTCCTGGGAGCCGCGATCGCCGGAGCGGCGCACCGCGTCGCGCAGTCCCGCACCCGATCCCTCGCCCCGCGCGCGTGACCCGCGCCCCGGCATCCGCACGCAACGCAAGGAGCACCCCATGACCGAAGACCCCCGCCTCGACGACCCCCGCCTCGACCCCGCCGTGTCGCTCGACGACGCCCGCCCGATTGACCTGGGCGCGATCGACACCGCGCACCCCGATCCCGAGACCCCCGGGGACCTGCTCGCGACGACCGTCGCCGAGACCGCCCTCGGCACTACCGGCGTGCACCACCTCGGGGGACCCGTCGCCCGAGGCCTCGACCGCGCCGCCCGCGCGGTGCTGGGCACGAGCACGATCCCCGGGGTCACGATCTCGGAGGACGAGGGCCGCACGATCATCGATCTCGACCTCGTCGTCGAGTACCCGCATACCGTGAACGAGGTGATGGAGGAGGCGCGCACGCAGGTGCTGCGCGCCGCCGCGCAGGTGCACGCCTCGCCGGTCGCGGTGAACATCACCGTCACCGACTTACACGGTCCGTTCGACCCGATCGAGCCCGAGCCCGTCGCCGAGGGCGACTCGCTGGTCGAGAGGGCCGGCGGCCTCGCCGACGAGGCGGGCGCGCGGCTCTCGGAGGCGGGGGACCGGATCACCGGCGCCACGGGCGCGGCGGTGGAGAAGGCCTCGGATGCTCTCGACGCCGCCGGCGAGAGAACGGCCGACGCGCTTGACGCCGCCGCCGACGAGGCGGATCGCCGGGCCCGGGAGCGCGAGCGCTCCGTTGCGGACGCCGAAGCGGATGCGGAGGAGCCCCGTTCCGACCACGACGACGCGCCCCAGGTCGTCGAGGTGCAGGCCGACGGGACGGCTCCCGTCGTGGTCGTCGTCGTGGAGCAGCCGACCCCCGAGGACGCCGAAGCCGCCTCTGCCGCCCCGGAGCGCGACTCCGAGCGCGCCCACTCCGTCACTCCCGCCGCCGAGAAGACCGGGGAGTAGTCCCATGGCCCGCATGCGCTCCTCCGGCGGTCGCCGCCGTCCCCGCGCCGCCTGGATCGCGTTCGCGACCGGCGTCGTCGTCTCGGCTCTCGTGGTCCTCGGCGTCCTGCTGCCCGTCCTCGGGCTCATCGCCGCCGCCGACGGATCGATCGCAGGGGCGCTCGACGTCCCCGTCGGCACGATCGTCGCCGCGATCGTGATCAGCTTCCTGGTCGGCCTGGCCTTCCTCGGCCTCGCCCTCGTCGCCCGGAAGCCCGCGGTGGCGTGGGTCGCGGCGGTGGCGGCCGTGGTCGCGACCCTGGTCGGCTCCGTGTGGCCGCTGGTCGCGACCGCCTTCGCGAGCGTCGACCAGGCGCAGGACGTCGTCCCCTTCCTCCAGGACCTGATCGGCCGCATCGGCGGCTGACGCACGGAGTCGCCGCTGCCGGTCGGGCGCGGACGTCGGGTGGTCGAGCCCGGGAGCGGGACACGCCTCGGTGCCCGCCCGCCGCGTCTCCCCGGAACGGCGGCTGCCCGTCCTGGCGGCCCCGTCCCACGACCACTCGGGCGGGCAGCGCCCGTCCACTCGACGCGAACCGGGCTGTCGACCCGGGTCGGACCCCGTTCCGCGACCACTCCGCCGGTCGTGGGCCCTCCACTCGACGCGAACTGGGCTGTCGAGTCGGGTCGGAGCCCGTTCCGCGACCACTCGCGCCGGGACTGTCCGTCCACTCGACGCGAAGCGGGCCGTGATGGACGGTCAGGGCCCGCTCCGGGTCCACTCGCCGACTGCGGCGGCCGGCCGCCGCGGGACGCGTCAGCGCAGCGGCGACCCGACCACGTCGAACCGGAACCCGCCGAACTCCCCCGACAGCAGCGGCCGCGCCCGCGTGATCGCGTCGCGCACCTCCGGCAGCTCGAGCGAAGCGCGGTGCGCCTCGGCGCTCGTCCACAGCTCGACGACGAACACCGTGTCGGGCTGCTCGTCGGTCGTGCCGACCTCGTAGGCGAGGCAGCCGACCCGCGCGAGCGCATCGTTCGAGGCGGTGAGGATCGCGACGAGCTCGTCGCGCCTCCCGGGCAGGGCACCGAGTGTGCCCACGTTCGCGAAGGTCATGCCGCCACCGTAGCGACGGCCGCCGACATCCGCTCCCGGGGTAGCGTGGCCGGGATGACGACGAGCGCCGAGTACCTGCAGGCCTACGACGAGCAGCTCCGCTCCGACGCCGAGACGCCCAGCGCGGTCTCGGTCGTGCGGGAGGGGCCGCTGCGGCTGGTGACGTTCGCAGGTGGACGCGGCTTCGTGACCTACCGCGATCTCGGCGGCGCCGACGAGGACGGGATCGACGCGCTCGTCGCCGCGGCCGTCGCGCACTTCGACGCCGATCCCGCGATCCGCGCCGTCGAGTGGAAGACGCGCGGCCACGACCGGGCGCCGGGGTTGCACGAGTCCCTGCTCGCCCAGGGGTTCGCGCCGGACGAGCCGGAGTCGATCATGATCGGTCCGGTGGAGGCGCTCGCCGGCGACGCGACCCCTCCGCCCGGCACGACGCTCCGCCGGGTCGTCGATGAGCCGGAGGTGCGCGCGATGAGCGCCGTGATCGACGAGGCCTTCGGCGAGAGCGTCGACGTCGGCATCGCCGATGCGCTCGTCGCCCGGCTCGCCCGCGGCGACGGCATGGAGCTGTGGGTGGCCGAGGTCGACGGGCGGATGGTCGGCGGAGGCCGCCTCGAACCGGTTCCGGGCACCGACTTCGCCGGCATCTGGGGCGGGGCGCTGCTGCCGGAGTTCCGCGGCCGCGGGATCTACCGGGCGCTCACCGCGGCCCGGGCCGCCTCGGCGCTCGCCCTCGGCAAGCGCCTCGTCCACAGCGACTCGACCGAGGACTCGCGCCCGATCCTGGAGCGCTCGGGCCTGGTGAAGGTCTCGACGACCACGCCCTACCGGCGCCGTCGTCCGTGACCGAGGAGGAGCCGGCGGAATCGGCCCGGAAGCGCCCGCGGGAGGGCCTCAGCCTCGGTTGTGAGCCTGACGACCTGCAGAACTGAGGCCAGGAGCCGTGAAGAGCGCGAATTCCGTCGGAGACGTGCGCTGAGCCTTACTTCTGCAGCCCGATCGCCGGTGAGCGCCGCCCCGTTATCACCCGTGGGCCCGCCGCCCGTCAGTCCAGCTCGGTGGGCCGCGCAGGCTCCTTCAGCAGCGCCCGCGCCGCCATGCCGATCACCGCGCTGTAGGTCGGGTACGCGAACCGCACGTTCGCGAGCGTCGCCACGTCGACTCCGGCCGCCATCGCCGTCGTGACCGACTGCACGACCTCGATCGCGTTCTCGCCGACCGCGTGCGCGCCGAGCAGCAGCTCGCGGCGGCGGTCCGAGATCAGCGTCAGGAAGCCGCTCTCGCGGTCGTCGATCACCGCGCGGTCCACGCCCGAGAACGGCACGGAGGCCACCACGCACTGCGGGTCGCGCTCCCGGGCCTGCTCGAGCGTGAAGCCGACGCCCGCGTAGTCGGGATCCGTGAATCCGCCGGCCGGCAGCAGGTGCTGCGGGGTGCGCCGGTTCGCGCCGAGCACGGCGTTCTCGGCCGCCGCCTCCGCCTCGAACTGCGCCGCCTGCACGAGCATGTCGCGACCGTTCGCGTCGCCGACCGCGAAGACGTGCGGCACGACGGTGCGGAAGTACTGATCCGCCGGGATCGCCGATCGCACGACCTCGATGCCCGCGTTCTCGAGCCCGAGGTCCTCGACGTCGGCGGGCCAGCCGGTCGCCATGATCACCGCGTCGAACTCCTCGGCGTGCGCCTCGCCCCCGTCCTTCCAGCGCAGCGTCAGGGCGTCGTCGGCGCGCTCGATGCTCTCGACCGTCTCGATGCCGGTGCGCACGTGCACGCCCTGGCGCTCGAAGGCGGCCGAGACGTACTCCGAGATGCTCGCGTCCGAGGTCGTCAGGATCCGTGGCGCCACGTCGAGCAGCGTCACCTCCGAACCGAAGGCGTTGAAGACCGTCACCAGCTGCGCACCCGTGTTCCCGCCGCCGATCACCGCGACCCGGCGGGGGAGCGCGGGCAGCGCGAGCACGTCCTCGGGAACGGTCGCGAGCTCGGCGCCCGGGATCGGGAGGCGGCGCGAGTGCCCGCCGACGCAGATCAGGATCGACGAGGCCGTCAGCCGGCGCCCGCTGTCGAGCACCAGCGTCGACTCGTCCTCGAACCGCGCCCGCCCCTCGTGGATCAGCTCGACCCCCGCCTCCTCGAAGCGCTGCGCCTCGCGCTTGATCGAGCGCACCTTGTCGACGCGCTCGTGCACGTGCTGCACGGTCGCCGCCCAGTCGATCCGCGGGGTGCCCACGTCGACGCCGTAGTCGGAGGCGGTGCGCGCCTCGCGGATGATCCGCGCGGTCTTCGCGAGCACGCGGGTGGGCACGCAGCCCGTGTTCACGCAGGTGCCGCCCACGCGGGCGGCCTCGAGCACGACGACGCGCGCTCCGAGTTCGGCGGCCCGCAGCGCGGCGGCGGTGCCCGCGGGCCCCGCGCCGATCACGGCGACGTCGTAGTGCTGGATGCTGTCGGGCACGGCGGCCTCCCGGTCGAGTGGATGTCCCCGCATCCTGGCGCGCGCGGCCGGGGGTTCTCCGAGAGGCCGCGGAGGCTTGACAGGCGGCGGAGGGCTCGGGGGCGGAGGGCTCAGGGCTCCTGCACCCGCTGGAACCCGCCCTCGACCGACCCGTCGGACCGCAGCGACACCCGCGTGTAGACGGGCGCGCCATCGGCCCGGTCGGTGCCGACGACGTCGAGCGATCCCGCATCGAAGAACGCCTCGAGCCCGGTGCACCCCGCCGAGAGCGAGCCGTCGCCGCGCTGGAGGGCGAGGCAGAGCGAGACTCCGCCCGGAGCGGTCACCAGGAGGCGGTCCTCCTGCGCCGTGTCGAACTCGGGGGTGAAGACGTCGGCGTCCCGGGCGATGAGCGCCATGCCGATCGGCAGGTCGGTGGCGACGACCCAGCCCTCGAGGAGGGCCGCGTAGCGGTCCTCGAGGCGGGCGGTCGCGGAGGGAGTCGGGGCGGGCGTCCCCGCGGCCCCCGGCAGAAGCGCGGTCGCCGCGGCGCCGAGCACGAGTCCCACCGCGAGGGCGGCGCCGACGAGCAGGACGGGGCGGCGGCTCCGGTCGGGCGGGGTCTCCGAGGTCGCCCGAGAGGCGACGGCGGTCGCAGCGGCGGGCCGGTGAGCCTCCCGCGGCTCCGTCTCCGCCCGCTCCGTCTCGGCCCGCTCCGTCTCCGCCCGCTCCGCCTCGCGTTCCCCCCGGAGCCGCCGCTCGGCCTCGTGGCGGCGGGTCGCGTCCTCCGCGTCGCCGCTCGGTCGCGCGAACAGCGCGCGCTCCAGATCCTTGCGCTCGTCGTCCTCGGCCTGCACCTCGTCAGTATGGCCGAGGCGCCCGAGCCCTACTCGAACATCTCAGCGAGCAGCGCCCACGCATCCCCGTCGACGACGTGTTCCGAGCGCTGGGCGGGCCACTGCACCTCGTCGCCGTCCCACGACGGCACCACGTGCAGGTGCAGATGCGGCACGCTCTGCCCCGCGGAGGCGCCGCTCGCCTGCAGCACGGCTACTCCCGTCGCTCCGAGGGCCGCCCGCATCGCCCGGCCGACGCGCTGCGCCAGCGACATCGCGGCGGCGAGCGCGGCGGGGGAGGCGTCGAGCAGCCCTGCGCTGTGCTCGCGCGGGACGACGAGCGTGTGCCCGGGCGCGAGCTCGGAGGAGGGGAGCGGTCGGAACGCGACCGCCTCCGCCTCCTGCTCCACCCAGGTCGCCTCGTCGCGCCCGGCCATCAGCTCGCAGAAGACGCACGTCACGACGGGCCTCCCGCGAACTCGCGCAGCGCCGCGATCCAGCTCTCGGACGCGTCGAGGTGCGCGTCGTGCGAGGCGCCCGGCAGATCCACCCGGCGCACGTCCCGGCCGCGCGCGGCGAAGGCGTCCTGCAGCTCCGGAGCGAACATGCCGTGCTCGCCGTAGACGAGGAGGGTGGGCGCTGCGACGCTCTCCCACTCCGTCCAGCGCGGTGCGGCGAGCGTCTCGAGCACCCGCGCCATCACCTCGGGATCGAAGCGCGGGCGCAGTCCGTCGGGCACCTCCTCGAGGTCGGCGATCCAGGCGTCCGCGAGCGCGCCCGTGCCCAGGAACGCCCGGGCGGCGGCGGGATCGGCGAAGGGCAGCGGCCACGAGCGGAACCACTCGGCGACGGACTCGTCCGCGTCGCCGCCCTCCGCGGTCTCGAGCAGCACGAGCCGGTCGACGAGCTGCGGATGCGCGGCCGCGACGAGCATCGCCGTGTGCGCGCCTATCGACTGGCCGACGAGCACCGCCGGGCCCACGTCGTCGAGCAGCGCCGCGACGTCGGCGACGAAGGCCGCGCGCGAGACGTCGGAGGGGTGCCGCTCGCTCCGACCGTGCCCGCGCTGATCGAGCAGCACGACCCGGTGCTCCGGGAGGGCGCGCGCGGTCGGCACGAACTCGGCGGCGCTCCCCGCGAGCCCGTGCAGGATCACGACGGGCCGGCCGTCACCGCCCGAGTCGAGGACCGAGAGCCGGGTGCCGTCGGGCGCGACGAGCGCGCGGCGTTCGAGGTGCATCCGTCGAGCGTAGGAGGCGGCGGCACCTCGACTGGGTGACGGGTCGCGATGCTGGGATGATCGGGTGCGGCTCCGGATGCTCCGGTGCCCGGAGCGGAGCGCCCATGGGACTGCTGATCTACCCCGGCGGCATCGAGGCCGACTTCGAGGACCGCCTGCTGGCGCACCTCGAGATCGTCATCACGGCCAAGCTGCGCCGCGACGAGTCGTTCGCGTTCTCGTGGACGCAGACGCAGGACACGGGGGGCGGGCGGATGAAGATCTGGCTGCACCCGTCGGTGCCGCTGTCGTACAAGTTCTTCGGCGGTCGCCAGCCGGCGATCAACCGCGCGTGGGTCGACGCGCTGATGGTGTCGGCGAGCTCGCAGTCGGGCTTGCAGGTCGTGGCCGAGCCCGACCAGCAGAGCTGACACCGCCGCCTCACCCGCCCTCGCTCCCCCGCTGATCGAGCAGCGCGCGGAGCGCGCGCCTCGAGATCCGCTGCGCCCCCGCCTCAGCCCTTCGGCTCGGGCAGCACGCGCAGCCCGGCCGGCGACAGCGCCGAGCGCAGCAGCAGGTCGATCCACGCGCGGTTGAGCGGCTCGCCGCCCGCGGAGTCGTAGCTGAAGTAGAGCGACGAGCTCTTCGAGACCCAGATGCTGCCGTGGCGTCCGCGGTCCGGAGTCGCGACGTCCTCGCCGACGTCGGGCTCGCCGTCCCAGTGGAACGAGAAGCTCTCGTTGCGGCGCAGCTTCGAGATGATGACCGCCTCGACGTGCCGCAGCGCCCGGTCCTCGACCTCGACGGCCGGAGCGACTCCGTAGATCAACTGGCCCATCGTCTTCCCTCTCGCCGATCAAGAGATCATCCCACGCAGGCGGCCGGGCGGGGGTCCGTCGGCGTCCGCATGACTGTGCTCGCTCCCAGCCGCGCACAGTCGAATTGACGCAGGTGGGTTACCTTGCACCGTCTTGACGGTTGCTGAGCACCTCCGCAGACTGGGAGCGCACACAGTTCAAAGGAGAACCTGCCGAACCGATCCGGCTCGAGCATGCGCAGAGCGCGCGACTCGGGCCCCGCGAGCGCCTCGAGCGCCACCGCCTCCCCGCCCGACCGGGCCCCTCGCCGCTCCGCTCCCGTGTGCGCACCGGAGCGGCGACGGACCCCGTGGCGGGCGCACCACCACGAAAGGACACGCATGTCTGCACGCACCAGGAGGACCGCCGGCACCGCCGCCGTGGCCGCGGTCTCCACCCTCCTCGGCACCTTCGCCGGGATCGGGGCGACCAGCGCCTCGGCGGCGGAGGGCCCGGTCGACGCCGGGATCTTCGTCGAGAAGGTCGACGGCCTCCCCGCCGACTTCATCAAGGGCGCCGACATCTCGAGCATCCTGTCGCTCGAAGAGAGCGGAGTCGTCTTCCGCGACGAGACGGGCCAGGAGGCCGACGTCTTCGAGGTCCTCGCCGAGGAGGGCGTCACGTCCGTCCGCGTCCGGGTCTGGAACGACCCGTTCGACGCCGAGGGCAACGGCTACGGCGGAGGCGACGTCGACGTCGACCGCGCGATCGAGATCGGCGAGCGCGCCACGGCCGCCGGGCTGGGCCTGCTCGTCGACTTCCACTACTCCGACTTCTGGGCCGACCCCGGCCGCCAGCTCGCGCCGAAGGCCTGGGCGGGTCTCGCCGCTCCGGAGCTCACCACCGCCCTGCACGACTACACGGCCGAGTCGCTCCAGCGTTTCGAGGACGCCGGAGTCGACGTCGACATGGTGCAGATCGGCAACGAGACGAACAACGGCATGGCCGGGTACACCCGTGCCGCGACCGACATGGACGCGACCCTCGCCGGGCTCTTCTCGGCCGGCAGCTCCGCGGTCCGCGAGGTGCTGCCGGAGGCGCAGGTCGCGGTGCACTTCACCAACCCCGAGACCCCGGGCCGCTACTCCGCCATCGCCGCGGGCCTGGACCGCTTCGACGTCGACTACGACGTCTTCGCGAGCTCGTACTACCCGTTCTGGCACGGCAGCCCCGAGAACCTCACCGCCTCGCTGTCGCAGATCGCCGACGCCTACGGCAAGAAGGTCATGGTCGCCGAGACCTCCTGGGCGCACACCCTCGAGGACGGCGACGGCTACCCGAACGTGATCGGCGAGGGCACCGCGACCGACGAGTACCCGATCAGCGTGCAGGGCCAGGCCACGGCGCTGCGCGACGTGATCGCCGCGGTCCACGCCGTCGGCGACGCGGGCATCGGCGTCTACTACTGGGAGCCGGCCTGGCTGCCCGTCGGACCCGCGAGCGATGTCGAGCGGAACCGCGTGCTCTGGGAGCGCGACGGCTCCGGCTGGGCCACGAGCTTCGCCGCCCCCTACGACCCCGTGCACGTGGGCGACGACTTCGGCGGCTCCGGCTGGGACAACCAGGCCCTCTTCGCCGCCGACGGCACGCCGCTGGAGTCGCTGAGCACCTTCCGCTACGTCGACACCGGAGCGGTCGCACCCCGCGCCGTCACCGGAGTGGACGCGGTCGAGCTGACCGTCGTCGACGGCGAGCCCGTCGTGCTGCCCGCCACCGTGTCGGTGAACTTCAACGACGGCTCCGTCGAGACTCCCGCGGTGACGTGGAGCGGAGCGGCGTCCTGGATCCGCGGACCCGGCGAGTACACGATCCCCGGCCGCACGGCCACGGGGCTCGACGTCTCGGCGACCGTCGTGGTCGTCGCTCCGAACCTCGTGCAGAACCCCGGCTTCGAGGACGCGGACACGTCCGCGTGGACCTTCACGGGCCCCGCCGCGCGCACGCAGACCGGTGACGCCGCCGAGGGCGACTTCGCGGTCACCTTCTGGAACGGCACCGACTACACGACGTCGGCGAGCCAGGCGCTGACCGGCGTGCCGGCCGGCGCGTACACGCTCCAGGCGACGACGCAGGGCACCAACAGCCCCGCGACCGACGTGCGCACCCTCAGCGCGACCACCTCCGCGGGCACGACGAGCGCCCCGCTGGTGCTCACCACCTGGAGCTCCTTCTCGACGACGACGGTCCCCGTCGTCGTCGGCGAGGACGGCGTGGTCGAGATCGCCGCCGAGTTCGCGCTGACCGGCGGAGCGTGGGGCGTCCTGGACGACGTCCGCCTCGTCGCCGACATCGCGGAGTCGACGGCCGACACCACCGCCCTCGCGGCGGCCCTCGCCGAGGCCGACGCCGTCGACCGCGCCGCGTGGACCGAGGAGTCGCTCGCGCGCCTGGACGAGAGCCGCGCGATCGCCGCGGTCGTGCTCGCCGGATCCGCCGCGACGCAGGAGGACGTGGACGCCGCCGAGCGCGGACTCCGCGACTCCCTCGACGCTCTCGAGAACGCGCTGCGCGTGAGCCTCGGCGCGACCGTCACCTGCGCGGCCGGCAAGGCCGTGATCTCGGTGAAGGCCGTCAACGGCGGGACCGATCGCGTCGTCCTCTCGGTGCGCACCCCCTACGGCAGCGCGACGCTGCCGTCGCTCGCCGCCGGGAAGACCGCGTCGATGACGGTGCCGACTCCGCTCCGCGCGGTCCCGGCCGTCTCGCTCACGGTCGACGCGCGCGGCACGGTCGCCGGCGAGCCGGCCTCCGCCGCGATCCCGGTCGAGTCGGCGGCGACGCGCTGCCGCTGACCCCGCGGTGAGTTCCCGCGAGATGCCGCTCCGGTACGCGACACGCCGTCGAAGGCGTACCGGAGTGGCATCTCGCGCCCTCGCGCCCTCGCGCGCGGAGCCCTCAGCCCGAGTGCGTCGTCACCAGGAGGTAGCGCGCCGCGCCCACGGCGTCCACCGGCACGGACCAGCGGTGCGGGCGGAGCGTCTCGATCGTGACCGACTCGCCCGCCGAGACCGTGCGCGAGGCGCCGTCGGCGTAGGTCAGCACGGCGGCCCCCTCGGTCACGAAGACGAACTCCTCGCCCGGATGCGCGAAGTCGACGTCGTCCGACTGCCCCGGCTGCGCGGTGAAGAGGTACGCCTCCGTGCGGCGGCCCGGGCCGCCCGCGACCAGCCGTGCGCGCGGGGCGTGCGGCGCATCGCTCGCGCGCAGGTGCGCCTCCGGGGTCGTGTCGTCGGAGGAGGCGATCGCCGGCACCAGCTCGGCCGGCGGCACCTCGAACGCAGCGGCCAGCGCGTACAGGGTCGACAGGCTCGGCAGCAGCCGGCCGTTCTCGAGCTTCGAGAGGAACGGCTGCGACACCCCGGCCTGCGCGGCGAGCGCCCGCATCGACAGTCCGCGGGCGGTCCGCAGGGCGCGCACGAGGAGGCCGATCTCGGAGGCGAGGGCGGGTGCCTCCGCGGCGTCGTCGCTCATCGGTCCTCCGGAGTGGTGCGTCGTGCGGCGCGCGAGCTGCGCACTTGCGGCGGATGATTACCGCTGGTTATCATCGCCCTGTTGATAACGCGAGGTTATCAGCCCTCCGATCGGGAGCATCCGATCGCCATCGAAGGGCAGCACCGTGACCAAGCAGATCTTCCTCGGCGCGTTCGAGGAGTTCACGCCGAACTTCATCAGCAACGCCTGGCACCACCCCCGCGGAGACACGAGCGGCTTCGCCACCCTCGAGTACTGGCAGGACCTCGCGCGCAGGCTCGAGGACGCCGGCTTCGACTTCCTCTTCCTCGCCGAGGCCCTGGGCTACCCGATGAGCGGCGACGACGTGCCCGAGGTCGTGATCCGCGAGGCCGTGCAGGTGCCCGTGCACGATCCGCTCGCCCTCGTCAGCGGGCTCGCCGCCACCGTCGACCGCCTCGGCTTCGTCGTCACCGCCTCCACCACCGCGCAGCAGCCCTACCTCAACGCGCGCACCTTCACCACGCTGGACCACCTGACCAAGGGCCGCATCGCCTGGAACATCGTCACCTCCGACAACCAGGTCGCGCTCACGAAGCTCCTCGGGCACGACGGAGTCACGCCCCACGACGAGCGCTACCGCCGCGCCACCGAGTTCGTCGAGCTGTGCCTGAGGCTCTGGGAGGGCGCGTGGGAGGACGACGCCGTCGTCTACGACAAGGCCACCCGCACCTTCGCGGACCCGGCCAAGGTGCACCGCATCACCCACGAGGGCGAGTACTTCCGCTACGACGGCTACTTCCCCGCGATCCCGTCGGTGCAGCGCACGCCGCTCCTGCTGCAGGCGGGCACCTCCTCCGCCGGCCGTGCCTTCGCGGGCCGGTACGGCGAGTGCGTCTTCATCCAGGACCGAGACCTCGGCAAGGCGGCGGCGACGGTCGCCGACCTGCGCTCGAGGGCGGAGTCGAACGGACGCGACCCGCGCGACATCACGGTCATCCCCTCCGTCTCGATCATCGTCGGCGAGACCGAGGAGGACGCGCTGCGCCTCCGGGCCGAGCTCGACGCGACCCCGTCGCGCGAGGCTGCCGCCGCCCTGTTCATGGGCTGGAGCGGAGTCGATCTGATGTCGTTCCCGCTCGATGCGACCCTCGCCGAGGTGACGACCGAGGTCGGGCAGACGATGCTCGCGATGTTCCAGCAGCCCGAGTACAGCCCGACCGTCGCCGAGATCCTCGACGTGATCACGTCCTCGATCGGAGGCATGCGCGTCACCGGCACCGCGGAGTCGGTCGCCGATCAGCTGCAGGAGATCGTCGACCGCACGGACGTCGACGGCTTCCTGATCGAGTACACCTACGGCTCGTGGGAGACGTACCGCGACTTCGCCGAGCAGGTGATGCCGCTGCTGCGCGAGCGCGGGATGCTGCCCGAGACGCCCCGCTCCGGATCGATGCGCGAGCGGATCCTCGGCCAAGCGGTGCCGACGCTGCCCGCCGGGCACCCCGGCTCGGCCTTCCGCGTCGGCACCCCGCGATGACCCTCGTGGCGGCCCCGGTCCACCTCGCGGTGCCGGCCCCCGTCGCCGCCGTCGCCGCCCTGGTCGACGGCGAGCCGGTCGGGATGGTCGTGGCCACCCTCGCGCTCGGCGTGAGCTTCGACCCGCCGCTCTGCACGATCGCGGTGCAGCGCTCGTCCTCGACGTGGCCGCAGCTGGCGGGATCCGAGCGGCTGGGCGTCTCGGTCCTCGGTGCGGATCAGGACGCCGCGGTCCTGCGGCTCGCCTCCCGCGACCGTGCGGGGAGGTTCGCGGCCATCGGCTGGACGGCGTCCCCTCTCGGAGCGGTCTCGATCGACGGCGCCGTGCTCGATCTCGAGTGCTCGATCGAGCAGGTGCACGACGCGGGCGACCACCTGCTCGTGGTGCTGCGCGTGCTCGACGGGCGGCACGACTCCGCCCGGGACGCGCTGCTGGCCCGCGACCGCCGCTTCGGCCGCTACGTCGAGTCGGCCTGAGCGAGGCCGGACGCGAGGGGCCCCGGATACGAGGGACACCCGGGCATGCGGAAGCCCCGGGCGCCGAAGCGCCTCGGGGCTTCTGCGGGGTCCGGAGTCAGCCGGACGGGTTCTCGACCGGGTCGCCCTCGGGGTCGGTCGCGGTCTCGGGGTCGACGGTGTCCGGATCGACGGTCTCGGTGTCGGGAGCGTCGGGCGTGGTCTTGTCTGTCATCGGATCCTCCTTGCGGTCGTGTCGGATCGTGCGGTCCGGGTTCCACGCTACGGCGCGGGCTCCGGAGCCCGCGCCCCCGTTGACGGAGGGGGTGGCCGGGTGCGACGCGAGCGCTCGGCTGCGGGGGTCGTGCGCCTCGGCGCGGTCGAGCGCCGCCGCGAGGGCCAGCGCTCCGGCATCGGCTGCGCGGGTGACGACCCGGTGCCTCAGGGCGCGGACCGACGAGCGGAGGAGGCGGAGCATCCGACCATCCTCGCCGGGTGGTGCTCCCGCCCGGCGTTCCGCGCCAGCGTCCGCGCCAGCGCTCGTGCCAGCAACGCGCCCCTTCCGCAAGGCCTGGAGCGCGAGTGGGCGGATTCGTAGTGTCGACAGGACCGAGCCGAGGAGCGCCACCTGATGATCCGAACCACCGTCACGATCGACGGCAAGACCTACGGGCTCTCGCAGGGGGCCGATGTGACCGGTCTGAAGGCGTCGACGACCGAGGCCTCGCGGGCGGGCGGCGGCATGGTCGACTTCGTCGTGGTGGGCAACCGGCAGGTCAGCGCGCTCGTCTCGCCCGGCGTCCCCGTGATCTTCGAGGACGTCGAGGTGCCCGACGACGATCGCGACACCGGCGACGTGCAGGAGCCGTGGGACGACATCGACTACCTCGACTGACGCGCTTCCCGGGGGTCCGCCCCGGGTCCCGAGCGCCTGAGGGGTGCCGCCGGCTCGACCCGGCGCCTCTCGGGCACCTCCCGGTGGCGCGGAGGGGCGCCTACTCGGCGCCCTCCGCCTCGGCCAGTTCGCCCTCGACCAGGGCCGACGCGGCCGCGGCGAGCGACGAGCGCACAGCGTCCTCCGGGATCGAGAGGATCGCGGCGATCTCCTCCATGTCGTGGCGGCCGGTGTGGCGCAGCAGCCAGCACTGCCGCTGGAGGGTGGGCAGGGCGTGCAGGCGGCGGTGGAATCCCGAGCGCAGGAGGTCCTCCTCGCGGAGGCGCGGGGCGGCGCCGATCTCGAGCGCCGGCTCGCTGCGCTCCAGACCCGCCCGGCCGATCTCGGTGCGGGCGAACTCGAGAGCCGACGCCTCGTCGACGACCTTCGGAGAGCCGCTGCGCAGGGTGACCACGGCGTTCTGCAGGGCCGCTCCGGCCGCCCCCTCCGACAGAGTGAGCCGGTACGCGTATGCGTAGAGGCCGGATCCGCGCGAGGCGAGCACGCGTCCGACGAGCAGCTCGCGCTGCTGCTGGGCCTGCGTCCTGCCGACGGCCGCCACGGGCCCCTCGTACGCGTTCACGGTCGCTCCTCGGATCGTCGTGACCCGTCGTGGGGTCACGACCACCGATCGTAGAGCGGAGAGAACGACCGTTCTACCCTTGACTTCTGCGAGTTCTTTCATGCAGGCGCATGGAGAACGAGTGCCTGGGTGGAGCGGCGGAGGTGGTCAGTCGCGCGCGCTGAGGATGCAGAACTCGTTCCCCTCGGGGTCGGCGAGCACCACCCACGACTGCTCGCCCTGTCCCACGTCGACGCGGGTGGCGCCCTTCCCGAGCAGCCGCTCGACCTCGGCGTCCTGGTCGTCCGGCACGAAGTCCAGGTGCAGGCGGTTCTTCACGCTCTTGCGCTCGGGCACGTCGAGGAACAGCAGGCTCGGCCCGCGACCCGACGGAGCGAGCAGCTCGATGCCCTCGTCGTCCTCGTCCACGACGTCCCAGCCGAGCGCCTCCTGCCACCAGTGGCCGAGTGCGCGGAAGTCGGTGCAGTCGATGATGATCTCTTCGAGTCGGAGGCCCATGACTCGACGCTATTCGCCGCTCCGGCCGTCGCGGAAGCCCTTGCCGTGCGGCGGTCCCGACCTGGTCGTGCCGATCCGGACCGCACCCATCGTGCCGTTCCGGCAACGGAACTCGCCCCGTGCGCCAGCGCGCGGCATCCTCGTCTCCGAGGGAAGGGACCGCCGTGACCACTGCACGCGACCACTGGGAGGCGCGCTACGCCGACTCCGACCGCATCTGGTCGGGCCGGCCCAACGCCTCGCTCGTCGACCTCGTCCACGCGCTCCCTCCGGGCCGCGCCCTCGACCTCGGCTGCGGCGAGGGCGGCGACGCGCTCTGGCTCGCCGAGCAGGGCTGGAGCGTCACCGGCCTCGACCTCTCCGAGACGGCGCTCGGACGGGCTCGGGCGGAGGCGGAGCGCCGCGGCCTGGTCGTCGACCTCCGACAGGCCGACCTCGGTGCCGAGTGGCCCGTCGACGGCCTGTTCGATCTGGTCTGCGCGAGCTTCCTGCACTCGAT
This sequence comes from Rathayibacter rubneri, assembly GCF_023743255.1. Classification (NCBI taxonomy): domain Bacteria; kingdom Bacillati; phylum Actinomycetota; class Actinomycetes; order Micrococcales; family Microbacteriaceae; genus Rathayibacter; species Rathayibacter rubneri. The sequence goes on from NZ_JAMRYM010000038.1 coordinate 25,094, forward strand.
GGTCGAGCTGCCGCGCACCGCGATCCTCCGTCGTGCCGCGACGCAGGTCGCCCCCGGCGGCCGGTTCGCGATCGTGACGCACGCCGCTGCCCCGCCGTGGAGCGCGCACCGGCACGCGCTGCAGCACCTGCCCTCGCCCGAGGAGGAGCTCTCGGAGCTCGCCCTCGACCCGGGCGACTGGATCGAGCGCGAGGTCGGCACCCGCGAGCGCTCCGCCGCCGGACCGGACGGCCACGACGCGGTGCTGCTCGACGGGGTGATCCTGCTGGAGCGCCGCGCTCGGTAGCGTGGCGGCACACCCACCACCAGGAGGCACCGTTGCCGCTCGACCCGTACCTCGCCGCCCGCGTGCCGCTGCTCGAGGGCGTCCTCGACCCGGCCGACCCGGAGCAGGCGGCCCGCCTCGCCGAGTTCGCCGTCGATCCCGCGCCCTGGTCGCTCCCCGAGGGAGTGGTCGTCTCGGACACCGCGGTCGACGGCCCGCACGGACCCGTCCCGCTCCGCGTCTACGAGCCCGCCGAGCCGACCGACCGGGCGCTGCTCTGGGTGCACGGCGGCGGATTCGGGGCGGGCGACCTCGACATGCAGGAGTCGCACGTCGTGTCGGCCGAGCTGGCCGGCCGCGCCGGAGCCCGCGTGGTCTCGGTCGGCTACCGGCTGGCGAGCGCGAGCGTCCGCTACCCCGTTCCGCTCGACGACGTCCACGCCGCCTGGCGGCACCTGCGGAGCGCGACCCCGGAGGCGCTCCCCGTCGCGATCGGCGGAGCCAGCGCCGGCGCCGCACTCGCCCTCGCCACGGCCCTGCGCGAGCGCGACGCCGGAGCGACGGCGCCCGATCACGTGCTGCTCGCCTACCCCTTCGCGCACTTCCCGAACCCGGGCGTCGACGACGACCTGGCCCGCGAGCTCCTGGCGCTGCCCGCGGCGATGCGCTTCCCGACCTCGAGCATCGAGTCGATGGTGCGCAACTACGTCGGCCGGATCTCGGACCTCCCCGTCGACGCGCTGCCCGGAGCCGCACCGCTGGCCGGCCTCCCGCCGGTCACCGTGATGGTGAGCGAGTTCGACGAGCTGCGCGGCTCCGCCGAGCTCCTCCTGCGTCAGCTGGCGGAGGCGGGTGTCGCCGCGACCGGGTACCTCGCGGCGGGCATGCCCCACGGCCACCTGAACCGCACCCCCTCGCTGCCCGAGGTCGACCGCTCGCTCGCCGTCTTCGCGGCGCAGCTGCGCGCGCTCGGCTGAGCGCGCGCGAATGCGCGAGCGGCGCGATGAGGTCCCCGAACCCGCCCTCGGCGTCCGGCCAGCACATGGTGATGAGGTGTCCTGTCTGCACGGTCACCGGTCCTCGGTGCTGGGCTGAGGAGTGACGGCCGGAGCCGTGACGCTGCCCACCGCGTCGACAGAGGGCCGGATGAACCGCCGGCCCGACGGTGCGTGCTCGCTCCGGGTGCGCCTACCGACTCACCGCGCTGCGCATCAGAGGATCAGCTCGGCCTCCCAGTTGGTGCGCTGGATCGAGGCGTCGAGGTCGCGCAGCTCGCGGGCGATCTCGTCGGCCCGCGTCCGCAGCTCCTTCACGGGCAGGGCCGACAGCCGGCGCAGCTCGCTGCGCATCTGCCGGTTGCCCCAGGATCCGGCCGCCGCATCGGCGGCCCGGACGAGGATGCCGTGGTGCGAGCGCAGGGTCTCGCGCCGCGCGAGGGCGGCGGTGAGCGTCGCTCCATCGGGCGTCGGCGTCGTCGTGTTGGTGACGTTGATGGCCGTGACGAGCCCCTCGAGGGCCGCCAGGGCGCGCGTGCACTCGGCGAGCAGCTCGGCCGGATCCTCGGACGGGGCCTCGCCCTCCTGGTAGGACGCGTTCGCGACGATCCGCGACTGGAGGGCCTCGATCCGCTTCTGCAGGTCGGCGCGCTCGAGGAGGGCTTCGGCGAGTCCCATGCTCGAAGCGTCCCACAGGGTGCCGACATCCGTCCCGACCCGGATACGCTCCGGCGTCTAGGCTGCGACCGTGCCGCTGCAGAATCACCCGGGTGATGTCGAGTTCCCCGTCCGTCCCCGACTGCGGTTCGCGCGGCTCGCGGAGCAGCGCCGTCGCTCGCGGGGCGGCGGGAGCGTCCGGCGAGCCCTCCTCCTCACGGCCGGAGCCGTGCCGTTCGGCGTCGTCGGATTCGTGGTCGGACTGCTGCAGAGCTCGGACGACGACCCGGCCTTCCCCTTCTTCACCTTCGCGGTCGGCCTCGCGCTCGGCCTGGCCGCCGGCTCGATCGTCTTCACGGTCCGCGACGCGGGCGCTCCCCGTCGCGAGCAGCTGTCGTACCTCGCCCACGCGGGCGCCGCCGCGCCGACTCCGCGGCAGCAGCAGCTGCTCGCACTCGACGCGATCAGCGACTTCTCGTTCGGCGGGTGGAACTCGTCGCTCGCCTTCCAGCCGACCTGGGCCGAGCTGCCCCAGCCGCTCCGGGCCCGCTTCTCGGACGGGGCGAAGGGGTCGCCCTGGAGCGAGCTGCCGATCCCGCCGCTGAGCGAGCAGCGCGCCGCGCTCGACCGCGACTTCCGCATCGCCTCGGCCGAGGACGTCGAGCTGTTCGTCGCCGACGTGCTCGCCACGGGTCCGCTCTCGGCCCGCTTCGCCGAGGTGTCGGCGTCGGAGGAGGCCGAGCGGATGCGCTCCCGCGTCTCGGCGCTCACCGGCGAGAGCGAGTTCCACCTGCTCGAGCGGGCCCAGCCGATCGGCGGGCGGCCGCCCGTCCTGCTCCTGGCGGGTGACGCCGAGCGCACGATCGGAGCGATCCGCTACGCCTACGTCGCCGGTTACCTGCCCGCCGAGCGCGCCTGGCAGCTCCTCGCGAGCGTCGGCGATCGGGTCTTCGAGCAGTACGACGGCTGGGACGACTACCGGCGCGACGCCGCGGTCGCCATCGCGTTCCGCACCGACTCGCTGAGCGCCGTGCAGCAGTACCACCGGCTGCGCTCGGAGCTCGCCGCGTCGTCGTGGCCCGCCGCGTCGCTGCCGTACCCGCGCTGACCCGTACCCGCGCTGACCCGGCCCGCGCCGACCCGGCCGGTCACGCCTCCGATCGCGGCGCCCGGACCCCGTCGAGGGCCGCCGCGAGCTCGGACCGCGAGCGCACGCCCAGCCGACGGTAGACGGTGCGCAGCTGCGTCTTCACCGTGTTCACGCTGACTCCCCGCTCCTCGGCGATGTCCGGGAGGGTGGCACCTTGCGCCGCCGAGAACGCGATCTCGCGGTGCGCAGGGCTGAGATCCGGCGCCCGCGGCGCCTCGGAGTCGCGGAGGATCCGCGCGACGTCGTGGTCGCCGAGCGAGGCGAGCTCGTCGGCGACCCGGCGCCGGCGGTCGGCGGGCAGGAGCCCGAGCACGCCGAAGCTCGAGTGGGCGTGCGCGAGGGCGGCCGCCTCCTCGAGCGTGCGCGTGGGGTGCGCCCAGGAGGCGAGCAGCGCGGTGATCAGCACGCGGGGCGACTCCCCGCTGTCGAGGAGGGGCCCGGCGAGGCGCCGGGCCGTGGACTCGTCGCCGCGCAGGTTCGCCGCGAGGGCCTCGGTCGCGGCGGCGATCCTCGCGACGAGCGGGACGGAGTCGTCGATCGGCCGGGCGTCGTCGATCGGCCCGGCCTCGGAGGGTCCTCCGGTGAACGCGTGGATCGCGCGGAGCAGGTCGGACCGTCCGCGACCGCTCCGGGGGCCCGCCGCCGCGAGGGTCGCGTCGACGCGGCGCCGGACCACGTGCGAGGAGAACGGCCGCCCCGCCGCTGCGAACGCCCGCACGAAGTCGACCGCCGGTCCGCGCTCGCCCGCTGCCGCCCCGTCGAGCCCGTCGAGGAGGGAGACGGCGCCCTCGGGGTCGAGGTGATCGATCCTGAGCAGCGCTTCGGCCAGCACGCGGGCGGCGTCGGATCCCGGTGCCCGCAGGATCCCCTCGGTGTCCGGGATCCGGGCGAGCCACGCCGCTGCCGACCCGTTGCGACCGGCGACCGCGTGCAGGTAGGCGGCCGAGCCGGCCGTCGCGGCCGTCATCGCCCTGTGCCCGATCACCGCCGCCCACTCGTGGGCCGAGAGGTGCAGGGCCAGCGCGTCCTCGAGACGGGAGTCCTGCTCGCAGGTGAGCGCCCACTCCTGCAGGATGTCGGGCAGACCGGCCGAGAGGGACGCCTCCTCGATCGGCGAGAGGCTCCTCAGCAGGTCCTGCCCCGACTCCATCAACCGGAAGGCCTCGTCGAGCCGCCCCGTCGCCCGGGCGGCCGAGCCGCGCGCCGCCCAGACGCTGATCCGATCGGCCGGGCCCATCGGCAACGGGAGGGGCCGCCGCCCGGGCGCGGGGTCGATCCACGCGTCTCCGTGCAGCGCGCGTCCGAGCTGCACCATCGCGATGCGCAGCCGCGGGGACCGGTCCATCACCTCCTCCGGCATCCGCTCGAGCGCATCGAGGAGCCCGGCGGGCTCGCTCTGCACCAGGTGCGTCCAGGAGGAGCGGAGCACCTCCTGAACGGCGGTCCAGTCGCCCGCGCCCACCGCCCGCGCCAGCCGGGCCCCGCTGGTGGCGGCCGTCACGAGGACCGCCCGGCCTGCTGCTCCTGCGCGCCGACGGGCGCGTGCTCGTGGGCGGAGCGGGACCGGTGGTGCTCGTCGAGCGCCGCGGCGAGGCGGGCGGGAGCGTCGGCGGTGATCACGGGCAGGAGCTTCCTCGGTGGGTCGTCCTCGCGGGAGTGACGTGTCCGGGGTCGGTGCGAGGAGCGGGGACGGCAGGCGCCCCAGGGTACGGCTGTCGAACCTGTCGGGGCGGTGGCGCGCTCGCTACTGCTCCCGCTGCTCCAGCTGCTCCGGCTCGAGGCGGCGCAGGTCGCGCTGGAGGCGCTGGGAGCGCAGGTAGCCGCTGAGGGCGTGCCCGTGAGCGGGCGGTGTGGAGAGGTCGCCGAGAACCGCGCGAGCCGTGGCGAGGCGCGCCCGCCGGATCTCGTTGAAGACCGTCGTGCCGTTCGCCGCGAACACCCGCTGGAGGGTGCGCTTGGGCACGCCGAGGCGTTCCGAGACCTCGTGCACCGACAACCCGGCGTCGGTCGACATCGCGGCGATCAGGGCGAGGGCGCGCGTGTGCACCGTCTCGGTCCGCTCCCGCGGGAGGGAGGTGGCGAGGACGGCTCCCGTGAGCTGCTCGACCGCTGCGCGCACGAGGGGGAAGGCGGGCGACTCGGCGTCGAGCGCCGAGCCGAACGTCGCGTTGACGGTCGAGAGCAGGATGCCGCGACCCGCGCCGTCCGCCTCCGTGACGAGGGCGCCGGTGTCGTCCCAGTCGAGGAGGCCGAGCATCGGGCTCTCGAGCGCGATCTCGATGCGCGCGCTCGGGGCGTCGGTCACGATCGTGAAGGAGTGGCTGCGGCGGAGGAACGCGATGCATCCGACGCGCACGAGCACCTCGAGCGCCGACGGGTCGTCGGGCTGCACGACGATCTCGCCCTCGAGAGGGATGAGCAGGCGGACTCCCGATCCCGCGGGAGCGGTGCGGTGGAGCCTGCCGGGGGTGTGCCAGACGCGCATGACGTCGAAGGAGCCGCTCCGGAGGACGTCGGCGACGACGCGCAGCGGACCGGAGGGCCTCGCCTCCAGCCCCAGGCGACCGAGCCAGATCCTCGCGTCCTGGTCCCGGCGGGTGACGCCCCGCTCGATGGTCGTCCGTTCGACCGGCCTGCTGTCCACGGTGGTGCCTTCCTGTCGGCCGTCCGGGCGGCGCGACAGGCGCAACACTGCACCCGGGGGAGCGGGTGCCGAGCGGATTTCACCCGTCGCGGACCGGGAAATCACCCGCTCGCCGCTCCGAGCCAGGTCTTCGAGTCGACGGACCCTCACTTCGGGTCACGGCACGGGTCGCAGCACGGGCCGCAACCCGAACGGGGCGGTCACCGGACCCGCGGCGGCCGCTCCCGTTCCACCGTGACGCGCACCTGGGCGCGCCCGCTGACGGGGGCGCCGTCCGCCCCGGTGCCGCGGACGACGATCGTGTTGAGGAGGGTCCTCGCGCGCGGGAGCACTCTCGCCGTGTACCGCGCCACGGCGACGAAACCGGCGCCCGGCTCCATGCGCCCGTCCGGCCCGGCCAGGACGATCGGTGCGGCGTCGTACTCGAGATCGGTGTCGACCCCGTCCGAGAAGCCGCCCTGGAGGAGGTGCAGGTCGTGCAGCGGACCGGCGGTGTCGTTGCGGACGTGGAGCCAGAAGACCAGGACCAGCGCGTCCGCACCCCGGGCGGGTGCCCCGCCGGAGTGCGAGACGGAGAGATCGAGGTGCAGGCGGGGAACGGGGCGACCGGGAGCGGCCGTGCCGCCGGGCGGCGCCGCGAGGATCGAGGACGGGGGCATGGGGGTCTCCTCGGGTGGAC
>NZ_JAMRYM010000039.1:0-30905 GCF_023743255.1 Rathayibacter rubneri
GGGTGCGGGGTGGACGTCGGGGAGCAGCGGCCCCGCGTCCGGTACCGTCGATCGCATGAGCGACGCCGCCGAGACCAGGACCATCCAACTCCGACGCTACGAGCTGTTCGACGGGGTGATCGACGACTTCCTCGCCTGGTTCCAGGCGAGGATCGTGCCGGCGCGCGAGGCGCTGGGCTTCCGGATCGAGTTCGCCTACGCCGACCGCGAGGTGAACGAGTTCGTCTGGGCGGTGAGCACCCCGGGCGACGCGGAGTCGTTCCTCGCGATCGAGAGGACGTACCTGGACTCGCCCGAGCGGGCGGCCGCCTTCGAGGGCGAGCCCACGCGCGTCGCCGTGCACCACGTGCGGCTCATCGAGCGCATCGTCTGACCCGCACTAGGCGCGGGCGCGCCGCACGGCCGCCCGCGCCGCGCGCAGCGCCAGGGAGCCCACGGCGACCGAGACGACGGTGCCGAGCAGCCGCGGCACGAGGTGCTTCGGGGTGTCGACGCCCTCGCGGTCGCGCGGGGACGGCAGGGCGCTCGGGGCCAGAACCCGTCCGCCGGCACCCGCCTCGGCCATGTGCGCGAGCCGCTGCAGCGCCTCGATGTTGCGCACCCAGAGGAACGAGTGCAGCAGCGGCTTCGGGATGAGCGTGCCCGGCCCCTTCACGGCCGTCTCGTGCATGCGCACGCGGCAGCCGTCCTTGTGCGGCTCCACCTCGATCCGCACCCGCGCCTCGCCCATCGGCCAGCCGGCCGCCTGGATGAGGAAGCGGCGCGGCGGGTCCCACTCGAGCACGGTGGTGCGGTCGTCGATCACCAGCGGCCACAGCCCGAAGGAGTGGTGCAGCTGCGAGCCCACGTGCGGGAAGTCCTGGTCGACCTTCCGCATCCGGGAGGCGCCCACGACCCACGAGGGGAAGAGCCACCCCGAGGACAGGGCGGCGAAGACGGACTCGGGCGGGCAGTGGAAGACGCGGGTGTTGCGGGACATCGCGGGCTCCTTCGTGGGCTCTCGGCGGGCGATGGAGCGCACCGGCGGCGCGACTCCGTTGTTCAGCGTGCCAGATCCTTCAGGGTGCCAGATCAGGCGCCCGCGTGATCCCGAACTCGTGCCGCAGGGCGCTGCGGGCGGCGTGCCAGCCGGCCATGCCGTGCACTCCGGGGCCCGGAGGGGTCGAGGACGAGCAGAGGTAGAGGCCCTCGGCCGGCGTCCGCCACGGGTCGGGCGACGGCACGGGGCGCGAGACCAGCTGCGCGACGCTCGCCGCTCCGGCCGCGATGTCGCCGCCGAGGTAGTTGGGGTTGTACTGCTCCATGTCGCGCGCGGTCATCGAGGAGACGCCGAGGATGCGGTCGCGGAAGCCCGGCGCGAACCGCTCGATCTGCGCGGTGATCGCCTCCTTCTGGTGCGCGGGCGAGTACCGGGGCACGTGCGTGTAGGCCCACAGCACGTGCTTGCCCTCGGGCGCACGGCCCGGATCGGCCAGCGACGGCTGTGCGACGAGCACGTAGGGGTTCTCGCTGTGGCGGCCCTCGGCCACGTCGCGCTCGGCTGCCGCGATCTCGGCGCGGGTGCCGCCGACGTGCAGCGTGCCCGCGCGGGCGAGCTCGGGGTTCGTCCACGGCACCGGTCCGTCGAGCGCGAAGTCGACCTTGGCGACGCCGTTGCCGTAGCGGAACAGCCGCAGCGCCTTCGCGTACGCGGCGGGCAGGCGGTCGCCCGCGAGGCGGAGCAGCGCCTCCGGAGTGAGGTCGAACAGCGTCGCGCGGGCGCTCGGCAGCTGCTCGAGCGAGGTCACCTCGACGCCCGTCTCGATCGTGCCGCCGTGCGCGAGGAGGTCCGCGGCCATCGCGTCGACGATCGACTGGCTGCCGCCGACCGGCACGGGCCAGCCGCGCGCATGCGCGTAGGTGCCGAGGGCGAGGGCGGCCGCGGCCGTCGACGGGCTCGGCATCGGACGGATCGAGTGCGCGGCGACGCCGGAGAGCATGGCCGGGGCCACGTCCTCGCGGAAGCGCAGGTTCCAGAACGGGGAGCCCTGCTCGAGCACCCGCAGGCCGAACCGCACGAGGACGCTCGGATCGGTGGGCACGCGCAGCAGCGCCTCGTTCGTGAAGCCGGCGACGCGGTCGGCTCGCTCCGCGAGCGGGCCCATCAGCGAGCGCCAGGCCGCCCCGTCGCGGCCGAGCGCCTCGACCGTGCGCTCGAGGTCGCGGTAGGCGATCCCCGCCCGCCCGCCGTCGAGCGGGTGCGCGTACGAGATCTCGGGGACGCGCAGGTCGATCCGCTCGTCGAGCCGGAAACGCCGGAAGAACTCCGATGCGAGCGCCATCGGATGGACCGCCGAGCAGACGTCGTGGTGGAAGCCGGGCAGCGTCAGCTCGGCCGTCCGCGCGCCGCCCCCGATCCGCTCGTTGCGCTCGAACAGGGAGACCGAGAGGCCCGCCCGGGCGAGGGTGACCGCCGCGGCGAGCCCGTTCGGACCCGCCCCGACGACGACCACGTCGACGTCGGTCACGGTCGCCTCCTCCGCAGGGTCGCGACGACGCCGACGACACCCGCGGCGGCCGCGACGGCGGCCCCGGCGTAGCTCGCCGCGCGGTGGCGGATCATCCAGATCTGCGGAGTCATGGTGTGCGCGCGGTCGCTGAAGAGGCCGCGCGCACCGTGGTCGCCGGGCACCGGCTCGTAGACGTTGTTCGGCAGCATCGGCTCCGTGACGTCGGGAGCCTGCTGCCCGTCGAAGGCGTTGCGCGCCAGGTACCAGTCCAGGAAGCCGCCCGCGAAGCGGTCGCCGAGGATCGTGCCCGCGGTCGGCTCGCCGACCCAGGTGCGCCGGCGCGGCCTGTCGGCCACATCGGCGATGGCGATCGCCCCGACCTCGGGCTCGTAGATGGGAGGCACGGGCTGCGGGTGGTGCGGCAGCTGCGACTTCACCCAGTTGAACTGGATGGTGTTCAGCGCCGGCATGTCGACCTCGGACAGCCTGATCGCGCTCTTGGAGTGCAGGAGCTCGGCCGTGACCGCCTCGGTGAAGCCGCGCGCGCCGAACTTCGAGGCGCAGTACGCGGCCTGGAGCGGGATGCCGCGGTGCGCGAGCGCCGAGCCGACCTGGATCACGTGACCGCGGCCGCGCGGGGTCATCCGCGAGAGCGCCGCGCGCGTGCCGTTGACGAAGCCGAAGAAGTTGACGGCGACCGCGCGCTCGAAGTCGGCGGGCTCGGTCGACAGGAACTCGCCGAAAACCCCGACCATCGCGTCGTTGACCCACAGCTCGATCGGACCGAGCTCGGCCTCGATGCGGTCGGCGGCGGCCTCGACGGCCTCGCGGTCGGCGACGTCTGTCGGCACCCCGAGGGCACGGCGCCCCGCCTGCTCGATCTCGGCGACCGTCGCGGCGAGTCCGTCCTCGCCCCGGGCGAGCACCGCGACGTCCCATCCGCGCTTCGCGAGCTCGCGCACGGTCGCGCGGCCGAGGCCGGCGGTGCCTCCGGTGACGACGGCGACGCCGCGGCTCATGCGCGGGCTCCCGTAGCGGGCGTGGCGGTGGTGGGGATCTGCGTCATGGGTCGGGCTCCTTCGCGAGGGCGCGGTCTGCGTGTCCTTCCCGATCCACGGTAGGCGCGTCGGAGCCCGTTCGCGCGGGCTTGCGCCGACGCCGTGGAGCACTCGGAGCATCCGCGCCTGGGGAGGAGCGTCGGAGGCGGGCCTCGGAGCCACCGCCTTCCCAGAGGTCCAGGAGACCACCAGCGACCGTCCAGACGACGGGTCGAGACTGGCGCCCGCCGCCGCATCCGGCGACCGGACGACCGGAAGCACGCATGAACGCACTCCTCGGGCTGAGCCTCTCCTCGGGCCCCCTCGTCGTGACCGTGTACGCGGTCGCGGCCCTCGCCTTCGCCGGCCTCGCGATCGCCTACGCGCGCTCGCGCCCCGGGGGCCGCCCGCGCCGATCCGCGGCCGTCGCGGCAGTGCTCCTCGTCGGCACGATCGGGGGAGCCGCCCTGGCCGCACTGCTCGACGGCACGGACGGCCCGTTCGGCGTCGACTTCACCGCCGTCACCCGCCTCTGGGCGGGACTCGCCCTCGGCGGGCTCGGCGTCGCCGGCCTCGTGCTCGCCCACGCCCTCACCCGTCGTCGCGCTCGACGCGCCCTGGCCTCGGTCGGCGTCGCGCTCCTGGTCGTCCTGACCTCCGCGATGACGGTGAACATCGACTTCGGGCAGTACCCCACGCTCCGCAGCGCACTCGGGATCAGCGAGTACCCCGTCCAGGACTCCCCGCTCGCCTCGACCGGCGGCGCTCATCCCGCTCTCGCCGACTGGACCGCCCCCGCCGGCATGCCCACCGCCGGCCGCGTGTCCTCGGTGACGATCCCCGCGACCGCCTCCGGATTCGCCGCGCGCGACGCGGTGGTCTACCTGCCCCCGGCCGCCCTCACCGCGGCCCCTCCGCTGCTCCCGGTCATGGTGATGCTCTCGGGCCAGCCCGGCTCCCCCTCCGACCCGCTCTCGACCGAGAAGCTGCAGCAGGCTCTCGACGCGTACGCCGCCGCGCACGCCGGGCTCGCGCCGATCGTGGTCTCGCCCGACCAGCTGGGCGATCCGGACACGAACCCGATGTGCGTCGACTCGCCGCTGGGGAACTCGGCGACGTACCTCACCGTCGACGTGCCCGCGTGGATCCGCGCGAACCTGCCCGTCCTGCCCGACGCGCACGACTGGGCGATCGGCGGCCTCTCGCAGGGTGGTACCTGCGCGATCCAGCTGGGCGCCGCTCATCCGGAGCTCTTCGGCGCGATCGTCGACGCCTCGGGCGAGCTCGCGCCGACCCTCGGCGAGGAGGCGACGACGATCGAGAAGGGCTTCGGCGGCAGCGCGAGCGCCTACGAGGCCGCGAAGCCCGCCAGCATCCTCGCGGCGCACGCTCCCTACGCCGACACGGTCGCGGTGTTCGGAGTGGGCGCCGACGACACGACGTTCCTCGACGGCGTCAGGACCCTCCACGCCGACGCGACAGCGGCCGGGATGCGGACCACCTACCTCGAGGTGCCGGACAGCGCGCACGACGCGACCGCCTGGACCGGCGTCTTCGATCAGGCGCTGCAGCTGCTCGCCGCGCGCTGGGAGCTCGTCCCCGCCTCCTGAGCGGCGTTCCGGGCGCCCGGCTCAGCCGCGCGCCGCCGCCTCGGCCGCCGCCACCGCCGCGTCCACTCCCCCGCTCCACGGAGCGCCGTGCCCCGGGAGCACCCAGGCCGCGCGGGTCGGCACGAGGAGCCGCAGCGACGCGAGGGCCTGCTCCGGATCGTCGGTGAAGGGAGCGGGCTGCGGGCCCGAACGCCCGGTGAGGACGTGGCGCGTGGTCAGTCCGTCCCCCACGAAGACGGCGTCGACGACGGGCACGTGCACCGCGATGCTGCCGGCCGAGTGGCCGGGCAGTCCGATGACGCGGGGCGAGCCCGGCAGCTCGAGCACGTCGCCGTCGGCCACCTCGACGACCTCGGTCAGCGGAGGGATGCGGAGGCCGCCCTTGCGCGCGAAGTAGGCGAGGAACCCCGCCATCGCACCCAGCCGCATCGTCTGCGTGCCGTTGGCGGGCTTCTTCCCGCCCTTCGCCCGGTCGGCGTCCGCGGCGTGGACGAACACGGGGACGCCGTGCTCGCGGCGGAGGCGCTCCGCGAAGCCGATGTGATCGGAGTCGCCGTGGGTGAGGACCACGCCCTTCACGTCCTCGATCGGGCGCCCGAGAGCGGTGAGCGCGGCGAGGAGGTCGGACCAGTGGCCGGGGAGTCCGGCGTCGATGAGGGTGATGCCCTCGGGCACCGAGACGAGGTAGGAGGCGACGATGTCCGAGCCGAGGCGGTGGAGCGAGGGGGTGAGTTCCATGATGGCTACGCTAGTTAGCCATCATAGCTACTGTCAATAGCTATGCTGGGGACATGCCCACTCCCGACCGCACCACCCACGACGCCATCGTCGCCGCTGCCGCCGCGCTCCTCGAGCAGGAGGGGCTCGCGGGAGTCACGATGCAGGCCGTCGCGCAGCGGGTGGGCGTGCGCGCACCCTCCCTCTACAAGAGGGTCGAGAGCAGAGAGGCGCTGATCCGCTCGGTGGCGGAGGCGACGCTGCGCGACTACGCCGACCGGCTGGGCGCGCAGAGCGATCCGGCGCGCATCGCCGACGTGCTGAGGCGCTTCGGGCACGAGCGGCCCGCCGCGTTCCAGCTCGTGATGACGCCGGCCGCGGGGACGCCGGTGGCCGCGCAGGAGTACCGGGTCGCGGCGAGCACGTCGCTCCTGCAGGCGATGGAGGCGCTCGCCGGCCCCGAGCGGACGCTCGAGGCCGCGCGGACCCTCACCGCGTGGGCCACGGGATTCATCAGCATGGAGATCAACGGCGGCTTCACCCTCGGCGGCGACGTCGAGGACGCGTGGGCGTTCGGGCTCGAGCGCCTCCTCCGGGCGCTGGCCGCCGACTGATCTCAGCCGCGACGGGTCGACCAGAGCGCCCAGGCGACGAGGACCGGCTGGAAGAGCAGCCGCACCGCGCGCTTGCGATCGGTGTCGAGGCCGAAGGCGCTGGTCTTCGTGAGGTACTGCGAGATGTTGCCGGGGAAGATCGCGGTGAAGAAGGCGGCCGCGGCGTTCCCGACGAGGGGCGAGGTGCGGCGCGAGACGACGAGCGCCGCTCCGAGGGCGATCTCGACCACGCCCGAGGCCAGCACGACCGTGTCCTCGTCCAGCGGCACCCACTCCGGCACCTGCGCCTGGAACTCCTCGCGCGCGCGGGTCAGGTGGCTCACCCCTGCGAAGACGAGGGCGGAGCCGAGCAGCAGCTTGGCCCCGGTGCGGGCGGCGGACAGGGCGGAGACGCGTGACATCCCTCCATCGTGCCGCGGCGGCCCCGCGCGCGCCGACCGCGCGGGCGCATCCGCACGGACGTGCGCCCGGTGCCGTGTCGGAGGCCCGTCCTAGGGTGAACGCGTGACAGATCGCATCCTCGTCCTCACCACCGGCGGCACGATCGACAAGGAGTACTCGCTCTCGGGCGAGCTCGTCATCGGAGCTCCGACCGTCCCGCGCCTGCTCGAGCCCGTGCTCTCGACGCTCGAGTTCCGCGTCGAGGAGGTGCTCGCGAAGGACAGCCTCGATCTCGACGACGACGACCGCGCCCTCATCCGGCGCCGCGTGCTCGAGGCCGAGGAGGACCGCATCGTCCTCACCCACGGCACTGACACGATGACCGCCACCGCCGAGGCGATCGGCACGGTCCGGGATCGCGTCGTCGTGCTGACCGGCGCCATGCAGCCCGCGCGGATGCGCGACAGCGACGCGTCCTTCAACCTCGGCGTCGCCGTGGCGGCCGTGCAGCTGCTGCCGCCGGGCGTGTACCTCGCCATGAGCGGCCGGGTGCTTCCCGCGGGTGCGGTCGTGAAGGACCGCGCGGCCGGGATCTTCCTCCCCGCCTGACGGGGCGTCTCAGCTCGAGGTCGCCCGCGTGCACTCCGCGCACAGGCCGAACACGTCCACCACGTGGTGCGCATCCGTGAAGCCGTGCTGACCCGCGACGGAGCGCGCCCAGGTCTCGACCTCGTCGGCCGCGATCTCCACGGTCAGACCGCAGCGCCGGCAGATCAGGTGGTGGTGGTGCGTGCCCGGCGTGCAGGCCCGGTACAGGCTCTCGCCGTCGGGCGACTGCAGCGAGTCGGCCTCGCCCTCGACCGCGAGGTCGGCGAGCGCCCGGTAGACCGTGGCGAGTCCGATCGGCGACCCGGAGGCGTGCAGCGCGCTGTGCAGCCCCTGCGCGCTGACGAAGTCGTCGCGCCCGGTGAGCGCCTCGCGCACCGCTTCCCTCTGCCACGTGTTCCGCTTGATGACCGGTCCACCTTCCCGTCTGACGACCCGGGCCACGCTATACCCCCGCCCCGACGAGCGCCGGAGTGCGACGGCGACGGACGCCGCGCCGACCGATGATCCGGCAGACGACGTAGATCGTGAACGAGATCGTCGTGACGTAGGGGCTGATCGGCACGGAGCCGCCGAGCGCCAGCAGGATCCCGCCCACCAGCGCGCCGACCGCGAACAACGTGCTCAGCAGCGGCACGACCACCGGCGACGCCGAGACCCGCAGCGCCGCGGCGGCCGGGGTGACGAGGATCGCGAGCACCAGGAGCGAGCCGACGACCTGCACCGAGACCGCGACGGCGAGCCCGAGCAGCAGCATGAAGACGATCGACAGCGCGCGGGTCGGCACGCCGCGGGCGGCCGCCACATCGGCGTCGACGCTCGCGAAGGTCAGCGGGCGCCAGATCAGCGCGAGGCCGATCACGACGACGACCGAGATCGCGATGAGCCAGCCCAGCTGCGGGTCGTCGACGGCGACGATCTGCCCGGTGAGCAGGCCGAACTTGTTGGCGCTGCGGCCCGGGTAGAGCGCGAGGCAGAGGATCCCGATGCCCAGGCCGAACGGCATCAGCACGGCGATGATCGAGTTGCGGTCGCGGGCCCGGGAGCCGAGCAGCCCGATCAGCAGCGCCGCGACCAGGGAGCCGACGATCGAGCCCTGCACCACGCCGATCCCGAGCAGGAGCCCCGCGGAGGCGCCCGCGAAGGACAGCTCGCTGATGCCGTGCACCGCGAACGCCATGTCGCGCGACATGACGAAGACGCCGATGAGGCCGCCGACGACACCCAGCACCGCTCCCGCGATGACGGAGTTCCTCAGCAGCGACAGCAGGGCGCCGTAGTCCGAGAAGTCGAAGATCTGCGACCAGACGTCGTCCATCAGGCTCGATCCTCCGAGGTCTCGTGGCGGTGCTCGTGCCGGTGCTCTCCCTCGTGCTCGTGCACGTGGGAGTGGTCGGGGGCGCCGACCACGATGATCCGGCCCCGGGCGCGGATCACGTCGACCGGCGCGTCGTAGAGGTCGCTCAGGACCTCCGAGCGCAGCACCTCGTCGGGGGTGCCGATGCGGAACCGGCCGCCGGCGAGGTACAGCACGCGGTCGACCATCCGCAGCACCGGATTCACGTCGTGCGTGACGAAGAGCACGCCCAGGTTCCGCTCGCGCCGGTGCCGGTCGATCAGCTCGCTGACCGCGCGCTGGTGCGCGAGGTCGAGCGCGATGAGGGGCTCGTCGCAGAGCAGGAGCGCGGGATCGCCGGCGAGGGCCTGCCCCACGCGCACCCGCTGCTGCTCGCCGCCCGAGAGGCTGCCGAGCGGGGCGTCGGCGTAGTCGGTCGCGCCGACCGCCGCGAGCAGCGCGTCGACCTGGGCGCGGCGGGCGCGCGAGGGCAGCGGCAGCCCGAAGCGGTGGCCGTCGATGCCGAGGCCGATGAGGTCGCGGGCGCGCAACGGCGTGCCGTCGTCGGCGAGCTTCTGCTGCGGGATGTACCCGATGCGGCGGTTGCCCCGGTGGACCGGGGCGCCGAGCACCTGCAGCTCGCCGGTGCTCAACGGCTGCTGACCCAGCACCGCCTTGAGCAGGCTCGTCTTGCCCGAGCCGTTCGCGCCGAGCACGGCGACGAACTCGCCCGCCCGCACGTCGAGGTCGACGCCGCTCCACAGCTCGCGGGAGCCGAAGCGGAGGCTCGCGTCGCGCATCCTCAGCACGGCCGGAGACGCCGGAAGGCCCGCCTCCGGGGAGGCGGGCCGATCGATCGGGGACGAGGGCGTCACGACGAGAGCGCCCCCTCGATCGCGTCGAGGTTCGCGGTCATCCAGCCGACGTAACCGCCGTCTCCGTCGGGCATCGTCTCGGTGACCGCGACCTCGGGGATCCCGGCCGACTGCGCGGCCTCGAGCACGGCCTCGGTCTGCGCATCGGAGGTCTGGGCGTTGTAGACGAGCGCGTCGACCGTGCCGTCCGAGAACAGCGCGAGCGTCTCCTGGAGCAGGGTGGCGGGCACGTCGGTGCCCTCCTCGATCGCCTCGCTGAACTCCTCCGGAGTCGCGTCGACGAGGCCGAGCGCCTCGGTCATGTACAGCGGGACGGGCTCGGTGATCGCGATGGAGCGGCCCTCGAGGGTGCCCTTCAGCTCCTGCTCGCGCTCGATCAGCGCGTCGAGGTCGCCGGTGAGGGACTCGGCGTTCGACGCGTAGGTCGAGGCGTTGCCGGGGTCGATGCTCGAGAGCCGGTCGGCGATCTCGGTCGCCACGTCGCGGGCGACCGTGAGGTCGTACCAGACGTGCTCGTTGTAGGCGGCGTGCCCGTGGCCGTCCTCGTCGGAGTGCTCCTCCTCGGCGCCCTCCTCCTCCTCGTGCGCGTGCTCGTCCTCGAGGCCGGCGACGACCGTCGCGGTGACGACGGGCGCCTCGGAGCCGGACGCGTCGATCATCGTGTCGACGAACGGGTCGTAGCCGCCGCCGTTCTCGATCACGAGCTGCGCGTCCGAGACGGCGAGCTGGTCGCGCGCCGTCGCCTCGTACTCGTGCGGGTCCTTCTCGGGGCTGTCGATGATGCTCGTGACCTCGACGAGGTCGCCGCCCACGCTCTGCGCGAGGTCGCCGTAGACGTTCGTCGAGGCGACGATCGAGACGAGACCGGAGTCGTCGCTCGCACCCGACGCGGAGCCGGAGCCGGAGCAGGCCGAGAGGGCGAGGGCCGCCGCGCCCACGAGGGCGGCGGCGGAGAGGGAGCGCGTGCGTGCGGTGCGGGTCGTCACGGAGAGCCAATCTGAGTCCGGGGTCGGACGGTCGGGATGCTTCACGGTACCGACTATTGATAACGATTGTCAAAGTCGACAGGCGGAGGCGGAGAGGACCGAGGAGAGGCGGGCCGCCGCGACACGCGGCGTCACACGCCGTCACCCCTCGACGCACGCGGCGCCAGCGCCGCCCGGGGCTGCGAGAGTCGCCGGACCGTTCGAGAGAGGACCACCGTGAGCACCGCACCGTCCCCGTCCACCGCCGCCCCGGCGACCCCGTCCAGCCCCGGCCGAGAGCCGGCCGCCCGTGCCACCGCGCTCGGCGACGCGCTGACCGACCGCTGGTCGGGCGCCGCGCGCCCCTCCTCCCCCGCCGAGTGGATCGCCCGCGCCGAGGAGGTGGCCTCGGTGCTCGCCGTCGACGCCCTCGAGCGCGATCGCGCCGGCGCCGCGCCGTTCGCCGAGGTCGCCCTGCTGAAGAACGCCGGGCTCGTCACGCTGCTGGGCCCCGTCGAGCACGGCGGCGGCGCGCAGGAGTGGACCACCGCCCTGCGCGTGATCCGGACCGTCTCGCGCGCCGACGGCTCGATCGGCCAGCTGCTGGGCTACCACTACCTCTGGGCGTGGGCGGCGCGACTGGTCGGCACGCCCGAGCAGATCGCGGCCGTCGAGCAGCTCGCGACCGAGGGGAACCTGCTCTACGGCGGTGCCGTGAATCCGCGCGACAGCGATCTGTCGATCCGGGAGGAGGGCGACGAGCTGGTCTTCTCGGGTCGCAAGTCGTTCTCGACGGGAGGCGTGGTCAGCGACCTGACCGTGCTCGAGGGGATCCTCGAGGGCACGGACACGCACGTCTTCGCCATCGTGCCGACCGCGCAGGACGGCATCGTCTTCGGCCGCGACTGGGACAGCCTCGGGCAGCGGCTCACGGAGTCGGGCTCGGTCGAGATCCGCGACGTGCGCGTGCCGTGGGCCGCGGCCGCCGGCTTCGTCGACCGCGAGTTCCAGCCGCTCGTCTACAACTCCCTGAACGTGCCGACGATCCAGCAGGTGTTCGCCGAATTCTACCTCGGCATCGCGCAGGGCGCTCTGGAGCACGCCGCGCGGTACACCCGCGAGCGCACCCGCGCCTGGCCCTACGGCGGCGACGACAAGGAGCGCGCCACCGACGAGTGGTACCTCCTCGAGGGCTACGGCGATCTGCAGGCGAAGCTGTGGGCGGCCGAGGCGCTCATCGACGCGACCGGAGCCGAGCTGTCCGCGGTGCTGCACGCGCCGCGCGAGGAGCTCACTCCGCGTCGCCGCGGCGAGATCGCCGTGCGGATCGCGGCCGCCAAGGCCCGCATCGTCGAGGACGGCCTCGAGACGGCGACCCGCGTCTTCGAGCTGACCGGCGCCCGCGCCACCGGGAGCACGGTCGGACTCGACCTCTACTGGCGGAACCTCCGCACCCACTCCCTGCACGATCCGATCGCGTACAAGCGCCGCGAGGTGGGCGTCTTCGCCCTGCTGGGCGACGTGCCGGAGCCCTCCTGGTACACCTGATCCGGGGAGGCGGCCTCGTCGGATCGGGGCCGCCTCAGATCAGGCCGTGCCGGAGGAACGCCGTCCGCACGCCGTCCTCGCGCACCGACGTCGTCACCTCGTCGGCGATCGCCAGCACGTCGCGGGTGGCGTTGCCCATCGCGATCCCCAGGCCCGCGGCGGTGATCATCTCGACGTCGTTCGAGCTGTCGCCGATCGCCACGGTGTCCTCGACCGGCAGTCCCAGCCGCTCGGCGAGCGCGACGAGCGCCGCCCCCTTGTCGACACCGGGGAGGCTCACCTCCCCGCCCGCGTGGCCGAGGTACGGGATGGTGCCGGTGACCACGTGGAAGCGCTCGCCCAGTCCGTCGCGCACCACGGCGAACGTGTCGTCGTGGTCGCCGAAGAACGTCGCCTTCGCGATCCCCTCGGTGGGCACCGGGCCCCGGGGAGTCTCGACGACCGGCTCCACCGCCTCGCCCCGCCGCGCGTGCAGCTCGGCGACGCGGCCGGCGAGCCCCCCGCTCGTGAAGACGGCGTCGTGCGACTGGAGCGTGTACTCGATCCGGTGGGCCTCGAAGAACGCGACGATCTCGCGGACGGCGTCGGCCGGCATGGTGCTCCTCGAGACGAGCTCGCCGTCGAGCTCGACGAACCCGCCGGCCGCCGAGACGACGCCGTCGAAGCCCAGGTCGAGGACCTTCTGCGGGATCTCGGGACGGGAGCGCCCGGTGGCGAGCAGCACGAGGTGGCCGTTGCGGCGGGCTCCCGCGACCGCCTCCGCGGACGACGGGGCGACGACGCCGTCGTCCATCAGCGTGCCGTCGATGTCGAGCAGGATCAGTCGGGAGCGGGTCACCCGCGGAGCCTACCGAGCTCGGCGGACCGCCCCGTCGTCCCCTGCTGGTCGAGCAGCCCCGCAGGGCGCGCGCGCCTCCCCGATCAGCACCCCCCCTGCTGGTCGAGCAGCCCCGCAGGGGCGTATCGAGACCCACCACCGCCAGCAGACCGGCGTCCCGACCCGCTCTGCTGACGCCCGCGGATCTCGAGACGGCCGCTCCGAGGCCTACTCGATCAGCAGGGGTGGTCGCCCGCACAGCCGGGGAGCGCCCGGCCCCCGTCAGCCGAGCGTCCGCGGCGCGCGGTACTCCCACTCGCGGTCCGCGTCGCCGATCGGGCGCAGCACCCGGGCCGGCACTCCGCCCGCGACGACCAGCGGAGGCACGCTCGCCGTCACCACCGCGCCCGCGGCCACGACCGAGCCCGCGCCGATGACGACGCCCGGCAGCAGGATCGCGCCCGCCCCGATCCAGACGTCGTCCTCGATCACGACCGGCGCCGAGAACTGCGTGCCGTCGCGGCGCAGCTCCGGATGCACCGGGTGCCCGGTCGTGCTGATCGTGACGTTCGGCGCGATCATCACCCGGTCGCCGATCACGACCTCGACGTCGTCGACGAGCGTCAGTCCGAAGTTCACGTAGACGTTCTCGCCCAGCCGCACCCGTCTGCCGTAGGCGACGCGCAGCGGGGGCTCGACCCAGACGCCCTCGCCCACCGACTCGAACAGCTCGTGCAGCAGGCGGGAGCGCTCGGCGCTCTCGCGCGGATCGGTCGCGTTGTACGCGTGCGCGAGCTCCTTGCCGCGGATGCGCTCCTCCTCGAGCGCCTCGAGGCCGTCACCGGCGTCGGTGTACAGCTCGTGGGCGTCCATCCGCCGGCGGACCTCGTGCTCGCGGGCGTCCATCGCGGCTCCTCTCGTCGAGTGTCCAGCGTGGGGGACGAGGCGTCCGCGGGCCGGGCGCGCCGCGCCGGGAGGACCACCGGAGCGCACGACGGCGACACCGTGTCCCAGCAGAAGCGGGCTCGGCGGGACGCGCAGTGGTACAACGTTGTAGGTTGAGCGCACCCCCGAGCGGAGGAGGACCGATGGCGGTCACGTTGCACGACGTCGCGCGCGCGTCCGGAGTGTCGATCAAGACGGTCTCGAACGTCATCAACGACTACCCGCACATCCGCCCGGCCACCCGCGAGCGGGTCGAGGCCGCGATCGCGGAGCTCGGCTACAGCCCGAACCTGTCGGCCAGGAGCCTGCGCCGCGGCCGTACCGGGGTGATCGGCCTCGCCCTGCCGGAGCTCAGCCTCGCCTACTTCGCCGAGCTGGCGGACAGCGTCATGCGGGCCGCGGACCGGCGCGGGCTCACGGTCCTCATCGAGCAGACCGGGGGCGACCCTGCCCGCGAGCGGAGCGTGCTGAGCTCGCCGCGACGCCAGCTCACCGACGGACTGCTCTTCAGTCCGCTCGGCATCGACATGAGCGACGAACCGGCGCTCGCGGTCGACTACCCGCTGGTCCTGCTCGGCGAGCGGATCTTCACCGAGCGCGTCGACCACGTCACGATGCAGAACGTCGAGGCGGCGCGGGCGGCGACCGCGCACCTGCTCGACAGCGGGCGTCGGCGCATCGTCGCGCTCGGAGCGCACGCCGACGAGGAGGTCGGCTCGGCCGTGCTCCGGACCCGCGGCTACCGCGAGGCGCTGGAGGCGGCGGGCGTGCCCTACGACGAGGACCTGATCGGCTACTCCGGGCCCTGGCACCGCCTGAACGGCGCGGTCGCGATGCGCGGCATCATCGAGTCCGGCGTCGACTTCGACGCCGTCTTCGCCTTCAACGACACGCTCGCGCTCGGCGCCGTCCGCACCCTGCAGGACGCGGGGCGGCACGTGCCGGACGACGTCGCGGTGATCGGCTTCGACGACATCGACGAGTCGCGCTACTCCGTGCCGAGCCTGTCCTCGATCGACCCGGGTCGGGAGGAGATCGCGCAGACGGCGGTCGACGTGCTGAAGGCGCGGATCGACGGCACGGACACCGGCGAGCACCGCCTGCGGACCGCCGCGTTCTCGGTGGTGCCGCGGGAGTCGAGCGCTCCGGTCTGAGCCCTCAGCCGCACGCGCAGATCTCGCGGCGGATCCACTCCCCCGCCTCGCCGACCGGCAGCCGGCCCCGGCGCAGCAGCCTGCTCCACTCGATCGCCCGCCGGGTGAGCCTGTCGTCCGCGCTGCCCGGACGGTCGCCGCCCGCGGTGCGCAGGAGCAGGTGGGCGAGCGCGCCGCCGAGGTAGAGGGTCGCCCCGGCCACCCCCGCGAAGTGCCGCGCCTGGCCGCGGGTCTCGTCGTCGTACGTCGCAGCGAAGCCGCGGCCGCGGATCCGGTTGCGGCCGCCGCCGGCGAGATCGAGCACTCCGAGCGGACCCGGGCGGATGCCCGCGATCTCGCGCGCCGTCGAGCGGATCAGCGCCCGGGGAGCGGGATCCGAGGCGGCGAGCGCCTCCACCCGGTCGGCGAGGAGGCTGCACGCGTCGATCGTTCCCACCCCTCCAGTGCAGCACGGACGGCTGGACGGACGCCTCGGGGCCGCTCGGCGAGCCGCTCTTGACAGGGCCTCGGCGACTCCGCATCATCGTTTCTACAACGTTGTCTCCATCGTTGTAGAAATGCCGGGGACGCGCTGCAGAACCTCCTCGCTCCCGCGAGGGAACCCTCCTCAGGCCGACGACGGCCGCATCCGAAAGGAAACGCAATGACGCGTCATTCGAAGAGACTGCTGGCTGCGGGGGTGGCCGTCGCGGCCTCCGCCGCTGCTCTCACCGGCTGCTCCGCCGGCAGCGAGGCCGCCAGCTGCGAGAACACGATCGTGAACGACGAGGCGAAGGTCGTCACGATGTGGGCCTGGTACCCCGAGTTCGAGGGCGTGGTCGACCTGTTCAACAACAGCCACGACGACGTCCAGATCTGCTGGAGCAACGCCGGCGCCGGCAACGACGAGTACACCAAGCTCACCACCGCCGTGCAGGCGGGCTCGGGCGCCCCCGACGTCGTCATGCTCGAGAGCGAGGTCGTGCAGAGCTACATCCCGCAGGACGCGCTCGTCGACCTCACCGAGTACGGCGCGTCCGACGTGCAGCAGAACTACTCCGAGGGCGCCTGGGCCGACGTCTCCAGCGGCAGCGGGACCTACGCGATCCCCGTCGACGGCGGACCCGTCGGCATGCTCTACCGCCAGGACATCCTCGACGAGTACGGCATCCCGGTCCCCACCACGTGGGAGGAGTACGCGGCCGCCGCGCAGGCGCTCAAGGACGCCGGCTCCACCACCCTGATGACCGACTACGCCGGCAACGGCCGCGCCTACCAGCAGGCGCTCTTCGCGCAGGCCGGATCCGTGCCCTACACCGTCGATGGCACCGACGTCACGGTCGACCTCGACGACGAGGCCAGCGCGAAGGTCATGAACTACTGGAACGACCTCGTCACCAAGGGCCTCGTCGGCACCGAGGACAGCTCGACCACCGACTACAACACGCACCTCGTCGACGGCACCTACGCGTCCGTCATCGCCGCCGCCTGGCTGCCCGGCTACCTGCAGGGCTTCGAGGGCGCCGACCCCGACGCCGTGTGGCGCGCCGCCCCGGTCCCCCAGTGGGAGGGCGAGGAGCCGACCCAGATCAACATCGGCGGATCCGCGTTCGCCGTGACCGAGCAGGCCGAGGACAAGGAGGCGGCGGCCCTCGTCGCCAAGGAGATCTTCGGCACCGAGGAGGCGTGGAAGATCGGCATCGAGAAGGCCGCGCTGTTCCCGCTCTGGAAGCCGATCCTCGAGTCGGACTACTTCGCGAACCTCGAGTACGACTTCTTCGGCGGTCAGCAGATCAACAAGGACGTCTTCCTCACCGCCGCGACCGAGTACCAGGGCTTCCAGGTCTCGCCGTTCCAGAACTTCGCCTACGACAAGCTCACCGAGGCCGTGAACGCGGTCAACAGCGGCGAGTCCAGCGTCGAGGACGCCCTCGCGACCTACCAGACCGCGGTCAGCGAGTACGCCGCCGGTCAGGGCTACACGGTCGGTTGACGATCGGCGGCCGCCGTCCCCCGGGGCGGCGGCCGCCCCGTCCCCTCTCGAAGGAGCACCCATGTCGACCCTCGTCGTCCCCGCGCCCGCCGCCACCGCAGAACGCCCCTCGAAGAAGCCCCGCTCCGGAGCCGTCGCCTCGCGCCGCGCCCGCTGGGGCTGGGTCTTCGTCGCTCCGTTCGGCGTCTTCCTCGTGGTCTTCCTGATCACGCCCCTGATCTACTCGTTCATCCTGAGCCTGCAGAACAAGTCGGTCGCCACCGGCACCGAGTGGGTCTGGTTCGCGAACTACGCCAAGGCGTTCTCGGACCCGCTGTTCCTCGAGGGCGTCTGGCTCGTGGTGCGGTTCGCGTTCATCCTGATCCCGATCCAGATGCTGGTCTCGCTGATCGCCGCGCTGATGCTGGACGCGCTGACCTCGCGGTTCTCGCGCTTCGCCCGGCTGATGATCTTCGTGCCGTACGCGGTGCCGGCCGTCATCGGCGCGCTGATGTGGGGCTTCCTCTACAGCCCCTCGTTCGGCCCCGCCGCGGAGGTCTTCGGCTGGTTCGGCCTCGACGCGCCGAACCTCCTCGGCAAGGACTCGATCTTCGGCAGCCTCGTCAACGTCGTCACCTGGCAGTGGGCGGGCTACTACATGATCATCATCTACGCGGCCCTCCAGGGGATCGATCCCGCGGTCTACGAGGCCGCCCGCCTGGACGGCGCGAGTGCGATCCAGACCGCGCTGCGCATCAAGATCCCGATGATCTCCTCGTCGATGGTCCTGATCCTGGTCTTCGCCCTCATCGGCACGCTCCAGTTCTTCACCGAGCCGCAGATCCTGCGGTCGCTGGCGTCCGGCTCGATCGACGCGTCCTACACGCCGAACATCTACGCCTACACGCTCGCCTTCTCGTACAACCAGTTCAACTACGCCTCCGCGATCTCGTTCGCGCTGGGCCTCGTGGTCTTCGTCGGGTCCTACCTGTTCCTGGCCGCCACGAAGAAGAGGAACGGACTCTCATGAGCACCCTCTCGCTCGCGCCCAAGCGCGACCGCGTCCAGCGACGCGAGGACGCCGTCCGGGCGCGGAGCCGCCGCGGCGGCCGCCAGCTGCTCCCGCACGTGATCCTGCTCGCCTTCGTCGTCTACTTCGCGCTGCCCTTCTGGTGGCTCGTGGTGGCGTCGACGAAGGATCAGGTCGGCCTCTTCTCGGGCACGGTGAGCCCGCTCTGGTTCGGCGACTCCTTCGAGTTCTTCACCAACATCGGCTCGCTGTTCACCTACTCCAACGGGCTCTACTGGAAGTGGCTCGGCAACTCGTTCCTCTACGCCTTCGCCGGCGGTCTCGGAGCGACGGTCCTGTCGGTGCTCGCCGGCTACGGCTTCGCGGCCTACGCGTTCAAGGGGCGCAACGCCTTCTTCTCGCTGGTCCTGGGATCCGTGATGGTGCCGGCGACGGCCCTGGTCATCCCGCTGTTCGTCATGTTCAGCGCCGCCCAGCTCACGAACACCATGTGGGCGGTCATCCTGCCCTCGATGCTCAACCCGTTCGCGGTCTACCTCATGCGCGTCTACACCCAGGACGCCGTGCCCGAGGAGATGCTCGACGCCGCACGGATGGACGGGGCGGGCGAGATCACGGTCTTCTTCCGCGTCGCCCTGCCGCTGCTGCGGCCCGCCCTCGTGACGGTGCTGCTGCTGTCGGTCGTGGGAACCTGGAACAACTACTTCCTCCCCCTCGTGATGCTCTCGAACTCGCAGCTCTTCCCCGTCACCGTGGGCCTGGGCACCTGGCAGACCCAGGCGTCGGTCAACACCGGCGGGCAGTCGCTGTGGAACCTCGTGATCGTCGGGGCCCTCATCTCGGTGATCCCGCTGATCGTCTCCTTCCTCACCCTGCAGAAGTACTGGCAGGGCGGACTGTCCATCGGCTCGGTCAAGTGACCGGCCGCACCCGCGCACCACTCCCCTCCGGAACAGGAGGGGCCCGCCACCGCCCCGGAAAGGCCCTGTCATGACCGACGCTCCCCGCGCCGTCCCGTCCACCTCCTCGGCACGGATCACCCTCGATCCCACCGCGGTCGTCGCCCCCGTCAATCCGCGGATCTTCGGCTCGTTCGTCGAGCACCTCGGCCGCTGCGTCTACGACGGCATCTACGAGCCCGGCCACCCCACCGCCAACGAGGACGGCTTCCGCCTCGACGTGGTCGACCTGGTGAAGGAGCTCGGCAGCACGACCATCCGCTACCCCGGCGGCAACTTCGTCTCGGGCTACCGCTGGGAGGACGGCGTGGGCCCGCGCTCCGAGCGCCCCCGCCGCCGCGACCTGGCCTGGCACTCGCTCGAGACCAACGAGGTCGGCCTCGACGAGTTCGCCCGCTGGGCCGAGCTCACCGGCAGCGAGATCATGTACGCCGTCAACCTCGGCACCCGCGGCGTCCTCGAGGCGCTCGACGTGCTCGAGTACGCGAACGGACCCGCCGGCACCGCCCTCGCCGACCAGCGCATCGCCAACGGCGGGACCGAGCCCTACGACATCCGCATGTGGTGCCTCGGCAACGAGATGGACGGCCCCTGGCAGGTCGGCCACATGAACGCCGAGGACTACGGCAAGCTCGCCTCCCGCACCGCCAAGGCGCTCAAGATCGCCGACCCGTCGCTCGAGCTGGTCGTCTGCGGCTCCTCCGGATCGGCGATGCCGACGTTCGGCGAGTGGGAGCGCGTCGTCCTCGAGCACACCTACGACGACGTCGAGTACGTCTCGTGCCACGCCTACTACCAGGAGTACGGCGGAGACCTGGGCTCGTTCCTCGCCTCCTCGCTCGACATGGAGTACTTCATCGCCACGGTCGTCGCGACCGCCGACCACGTGAAGTACAAGCTCAAGAAGACGAAGGACATCATGCTGTCCTTCGACGAGTGGAACATCTGGTACCTCGAGGAGTGGCAGGCCAAGGAGAAGGCCGACGCCGAAGGCGACCAGAGCACCCGCGAGTGGGCCTACGCCCCCCGCCTGCTCGAGGACGTCTACTCCGTCGCCGACGCGGTCGTGCTGGGCAACCTCATGATCACGCTGCTGAAGCACTCCGACCGGGTCACCTCGGCCTCGCTCGCGCAGCTCGTCAACGTGATCGCGCCGATCATGACCGAGCCGGGCGGAGCGGCGTGGCGCCAGACCACGTTCTTCCCGTTCTCGACGACCGCGCGCCTCGCGTCGGGCAGCGTGCTGAAGCCGCGGATCGAGGCGGGCACCTACTCGACCGCCCGCCACGGCGAGGCCCCGCTCGTCGACTCCGTCGCGACGCACGACGGCGACCGCTCGTCGGTGTTCCTCGTGAACCGCTCGCAGACGGAGTCGATCACCGTCACGGTCGACGTGTCCGGCCTGGGCGTCTCGAGCATCGCCGAGGCGGTGGCCCTCTTCGACGAGGACCCGTACGCGAAGAACACGAAGGACGACCAGGAGCGCGTGGGCCTGCGCGACGCGGTCGACCCCTCCCTCGAGGGGGGCACCCTCACGGTGACGCTGCCCCCGGTGTCGTGGACGGCGGTCGCGCTGACGGCGTAGCGCCGACTCCGGCGGCGGTGGGTCTCGAGACGCCGCCTCCGGCGGCTACTCGACCAGCAGGCACGGGGAAGCCCCCCTCCCTGCTGGTCGAGTAGCCCGCGCAGCGGGCGTATCGAGACCCCCGTCCGCCGGAGGCCGCCTCAGCCGCCCGCCGGCCACTGCACCGGCACCGGCAGGCGGCGCCGCTCCGGCGCCGCGCCCCGGTCGGCCAGCCGCTCGATCAGCAGCTCGGCCGCCGCCCGCCCGAGCTGCTCGCCGTCGACGTCGACCGCGGGCACCCCGATCAGACCCAGTGCGTCGACGATCGAGCGCTCGGAGCTCACCACCAGCCCCTCCGGCAGGCCGCCCGACGACAGCAGCGCGTACTGCACGCCGAGGCCCAGCGCGGTCGCGTACGGCACGACGGCCGTCGCTCCGGAGTCGCGCACCGCCCCCGCGGCCCCCACTCCCGCCGCGAACGTCGCCGGGAACGGGCCCAGCACGGTGAGCTCCACTCCCCCGCGCCGCGCCGCCTCGCGGACCGCGGCCGTGCGCTGCCCGTCCTGCCACGATCCGTCCGGCCCGCCGACGTAGAGCACGCGCTCGTGGCCGTCGGCCGCGAAGCGCTCGACGAGCGCGCCGAACGCCGAGGCGGTGTCGGCGACGACCGACGCCATCCCGTCGACCTCGCGGTCGACCAGCACGGTCGGCTTGTGCGAGCCCGCCGAGAGCAGCAGTTCGTCCCCGCCGCGCGGCGCGACCACGATGAAGCCGTCGACCTGGCGCGAGAGGCGGTCGAACGCTCCGAGCTCGCGGACCGCTTCGAGCGGATGCACGGCCACGGTGAGCTGCAGGCCGTCCTCGTCGGCGCGGCGCTGCGCGCCTCCGATGATCGGCGTGAAGAACGCGTTGTCGAGGGTCGGCACGACCAGCGCGACGACGCCGGTGCGGCCGCGGGCCAGCTGACGGGCGGCGGAGTTGGGGATGAAGCCGAGCTTGGCCGCGGCGCTGAGGACCCGGGCGGCCGTGTCGGGCGAGACGACCTCGGGGCGCGAGAGCGTGCGCGAGGCGGTCGCCTTCGAGACGCCCGCCAGGGCGGCGACGTCGGCGAGCGTGGCCATGCGCCCCCCCTCCGGCTCTCCCGTGATCATAGGGCCACTCGTGCATCCGCTCGCATCCGCGACGTGCGATGCCGCCGCATCTCGAAACACAGTGTTTACATGCGCGAATCGAAGCGGGTAGCGTCGCCGGTCTACTGTCGATGCAACCGGTTACATCCACTCCGCGGCCTCCACGACGCCGCCCGACGCGTCCGATCGGAGGTACTCGTGAGGTCGAGGACCGCTCCCCTCCTGCTCCTGCCCGGGCTGGGCTTCCTGCTGCTCTTCTTCGTCGTCCCCTCGCTGGTGATGCTCGTCGCCCCTCCCGGCACCGGGCCCGCCGAGGTGATCGCCCGGGTCGGCGAGATGCTCACCGACCCCTACGAGCTGCGCATCATCGGCCGCACGGTCGGCATCGGGCTCGTGGTGACGCTGATCTGCGTCGTCCTGGGCTTCCCGATCGCGTACCTGCTGGCGCGCTCCGCGTCCCGCTGGTCCGGGGTCCTGCTGGCCCTGGCGATCTTCCCGCTGCTGCTCAGCAACGTCGTCCGCACCTTCGGCTGGCTCGTCGTCCTCGGCTCGAACGGCGCGATCGGCCAGCTGCTCGTGGGCCTGGGGGTCGTCTCCGAGGCGCCGCAGCTGCTCTACACGGAGCTCGCGATCGTGCTGGGCCTGACGCAGCTCTTCCTGCCGCTGGCGATCATCTCCTGCTACTCCGCCGTCTCGCAGGTCGACGCCGGACTCGACGACGCCGCCCGCGGACTGGGCGCGAGCCCCACCCGCACCTTCTGGGACGTGGTGGTCCCGCTCTCGCTGCCCGGCGTGGTCGTCGCGGCGACGCTCGTCTTCGCCGGCTCAGTCACCGCCTACACCACGCCCTACCTGCTCGGCGGATCGAGTCAGCGGATGCTGAGCACCCAGCTGTTCTCCTACTCCAGCGTCACGATCGACTGGGCCGGCGCCTCCGCCACGGCGATCGTCATGGCGGTCCTGGTCTTCCTGGTCTCCGGGCTCTCCTCCCTCGTCGCCCGGAAGGGAGCCGTCTCATGAGGACCCGCCGCCCCGTCGCCGCGTCGCTCGCGGTCGCCGGCTACGTGATCATGATCGTGCCGATCCTGTTCGTCGTCGCCACGGCCTTCACCGCCGGATCCACGCTCCGCTTCCCGCCGGAGGGGCTCTCGTTCCGCTGGTTCGGCGAGGCGCTCTCCTACGACCCGTTCCTGGAGTCGCTGGCGACCAGCGCGCAGCTCGCGGTGCTCTCCACGGCGATCGCCCTGCTGATCGGCATCCCCGCGACGCTGGCGATCCACCGCGGCAGGATCCCCGGCCGCTCGCTGGTCGAGGGGCTCTTCCTCTCGCCGCTGATCGTGCCCGAGCTCGTCGTCGGCCTGGCGCTGTTCCAGCAGCTCGTCGTCACGCTCGACGTCGACAACGCGGCCGTCCTGCTGATCGGCCACACGGCGCTCCTGCTCCCCTACGCCGTCCGCGTGACGGGCGCCTCGCTCGCCACCAGCGACCCCGCGCTCGAGGAGGCGGCCCGAGGCCTCGGAGCCGGTCCGCTGCGCACCTTCTTCACGGTCACGCTCCCGATCCTGCGCCCGGGCGTCTTCTCGGCCGCGCTGCTCGGATTCGTGACGTCGTTCAACAACGTCCCGCTGTCGCTGCTCCTGCAGAGCCGGGATGCCAGGACCCTCCCCGTGACGATGCTCGACTACGTCCAGCAGAGCTACGACCCCATGGTCGCCGCCACGTCCACCCTCATCCTCGCGGCGACCGTCGTCATCGCGATCATCGCCGAGCGCAGCGTCGGCTTCGCCCAGATCTTCGGAGGCATCAACCGATGAGCGCAGCAGCGGAATTCGTCGACGTCAGTCAGGTCTTCGGTGACTTCACCGCGGTCGACGGCATCGACCTGGCGATCCCGTCCGGGAAGCTGACCACCCTCCTCGGGCCCAGCGGATGCGGCAAGACCACGTCGCTGCGGATGCTCGCCGGGTACTCCACGCCGACCTCGGGCCGGATCCTGATCGACGGAGTCGACAGCACCCGGCTCGCTCCCGAGAAGCGCGGGCTGGGCATGGTGTTCCAGTCGTACGCGCTGTTCCCGCACCTCAGCGTGGCCGACAACGTGGGCTACGGCCTCAAGCTGCGCGGTCTCGGACGCGCCGAGCGGGCGCAGCGGGTGACCGAGAGCCTCGAGATGGTGGGGCTCGCGCATCTCGCGGCCAGCCGCCCGCGGCGCCTCTCGGGCGGACAGCAGCAGCGCGTGGCCCTCGCCCGCGCCATCGCGATCCGCCCGCGGCTGCTCCTGCTCGACGAGCCGCTGTCGAACCTCGACGCGCGGCTCCGCGTGCAGATGCGCTCCGAGATCCGCCGCATCCAGTCCGAGACGGGGCTGACCGTCGTGCTGGTCACGCACGACCAGGACGAGGCGCTCGAGATGAGCGACGAGATGGTGCTCATGCGCGCCGGGCGCATCATGCAGCAGGGTGCGCCGGCCGCGGTCTTCGGCGCACCGGCGAACCGCTTCGTCGCCGACTTCCTCGGCTACGAGAACTTCCTCGGGCTCGCCGACGGCTCGCTCGTGACGGTGCGTCCCGAGCACCTCGCGGTGACGAGCGGGGCCGCCGCCCCCTCCGGGGCGCTGTCACTGGACGCGGTCGTCGTCGATGTCGCGTACCGCGGCGTCGACGTGCTGGTGACGGTCGAGGCGACGGATCCCGCAGGCGACCCGGTGCGGCTGGTGTCGGACGTGCGTGCCGACTCCGCCGCGCCTGTGGCGCCCGGGGACGCGGTCGTGGTGTCGGCCGCGGCGTCGCGGATCGTCGCGCTCGCCCGCGACTGACGGCGGCCCCAGCTCCCGCTCGCTCCTCCCTCTCCTCCACCTCCTCCTCTTCCGCCTCCTCCTCTTCCGCAGCAGCTCCCTACTTCCGCAGCAGCTCCCTGTTCGCAGCTCCTCCCTCCTCCGCAGCTCCCCCTCGAAAGGAACCGCCATGTCCCGCACCACTCCCCGGCGCGCCGTCACCCTCACCGCCGGTGCCGTCATCGGCGCCCTCGCCCTCGCCGGCTGCTCCGGCGGCTCCGACTCCGAGAGCGCGGAAGGCGCCTCCGAGACGCTCGTCGTCAGCACCTTCCCCTTCGGCGTCGAGCAGTTCCAGGAGGCGGTCATCGACCCGTTCACCGAGGCCACCGGCATCGAGGTCGAGGTCGAGACCGGCTCCAACTCCGACCGGCTCTCGCAGCTGCAGCTCGCGGGCGGCGACGACCCCGGCGTCGACGTGATGCTGATCAGCGACTACTACGCCGCGCTCGGCCAGGAGGACGACCTCTTCGAGCAGGTCGATGCGGACGCCGTTCCCGCCATCGCCGACATCGCCGACTTCGCGAAGGAGGACGTGTACCTCGGCCCGGCCTACAGCTACCAGCTCAACGGCACGCTCTACTCCACCGACGCGTTCTCGGCCGAGCAGGCCGCCGACTGGGAGCTCTACGGCGATTCCGCGAACGCCGGCCGGGTCGCGCTGCCCGACATCTCCGTCACCGCGGGCCAGCTGATGATCAGCGGAGTCGCGGCCGCGTACGGCGACGGGCCCTACGACATCGACACGGCGCTCGACACCCTGTCGGGCTGGGCACCGGGCGTGCTGCAGTTCTACAGCTCCTCCACCGAGGTCACGAACCTGCTGACGCAGGGCGAGATCACCGCCGCCGACGCCCTGAGCGGCTTCGCCACCGACCTCGTCGCCTCGGGCGAGCCGATCGCCTGGACCCCTCCCGCCACCGGCCGCTACACGGCGACCAACCGCGCCATGATCCCCGCGGGAGCGGCGAACACCGACGCCGCCGAGCAGTTCATCGACTACCTGCTCTCGGTCGAGGCGCAGACCTCCTCCGCCGAGATCGTGGGCGACCTGCCCGTGAACCTCGCCGCGCAGGTCCCGGAGTCGATCACCGCCGTCGTCGGCGACATCGCCGCCGACCCCACAGCCGCCGGCTACGAGACCCTCGACCCCACCGAGCTCGTCCCCACCCGCTCGGAGTGGGTCGACCGCTTCGCCCGCGAGGTCACCGCCCAGTAGGCGGCCCGCCCGTGCGCGGCCGCCGCGCCGCGCACGGGCCCTCGACCCCCGCACCGCCCGCACCACCCGGAGAGACCGCCATGAGCACCGAGCCCCCGATCACCGCCCCCTCCGCCGTCCCGGACGAGTGGATCCGCCGGATCCCCAAGGTCGACCTGCACTGCCACCTGATCGGGACCGTGCGCGCGAGCACGTTCGCCGAGCTCGCCCGCCGGGAGGGCCTCGCCCTGCCCGCCGACCCGGAGCGGATCTTCGCCGACATCAACTCCCTGCCGCCCGATCCCGCGCTCTACCGCGACACCGTCGTGCCGGTCCCGCAGGGTCGCTCGGTCGGCGAGCCCGAGGTCTCGTACTCCCTCTTCCAGGTCTCGGAGTGGGTCGTGCAGGTGCTCCGCTCGGCCGAGGACCTGACGCGGATCGTCTACGAGGCCTTCGAGGACGCGCATCGGCGCAGCGGCACCCGTCACCTCGAGCTCTTCTTCGACGGAGTCCCCGAGCACCTCGCCGGCCTGGGGTACCGCGGCAGCGTCGAGGCCTACGCCGACGGCATCCGCGCGGCCGAGCGCGACTTCGGCATGACCGGGCGGATGAACGCCGGCATCGACCGCAGCCGCAGCGGCGAGGAGGCCCTCGCTCTCGTGCAGCAGGTCGTCGACTCCCCGCACGAGTACGTCGCCGGCATCGGCCTCGACAACCTCGAGACCGCCGGTCCGCCGGAGCGCTTCGCCGAGGCCTACGCGCTCGCCGGCCGGGCGGGCCTGGGCCGCACCGCGCACTCCTCCGAGCACGCCCCCACCGCCGCCAACACGATCACCTGCCTCGACCTGCTGGGCTGCGACCGCATCGACCACGGCTACTTCGTGCTCGAGGACCCGGCCGTCGTCGAGCGGGTGCGCGAGGACGGAGTGGTCTTCACCGTCGCGTCGACCACCTCCCGCCGCTCCTGGCGACCGTGGCGCCGCGCCTCCATCCGCGCCATGCTCGACGCCGGTCTGCGCGTCACCCCCTGCTCCGACGACCCGGGCATGTTCCCTACCACGCTTGCCGACGAGTACCGCCTGGCCGCGGGGCCGATCGGAGCCACGCACGCGCAGCTGCGCGCGATGGCGCTGACCGGGGTGGACGCGTCGTGGCTGCCCGCGGGCGAGAAGGCGCGGCTGCGGGCCGCGGCAGTGGCGGAGCTCGATGCGCTGGACGCGGAGTTCGGGCTGGGGGCGTAACCCCGGCGCTGCTCGGGCCGACAGTGCGGCGACGGCGCGGCGTCGCTCCGAATGCGCCACGACTGCGCCACGAAGTCGAGGGAATGTCAGTGGTCCCCGGTTCACTGCCCTCATGACGGAGATCGGTACGACGGAGGCGGTGCTCGCGGAGGTCCGCGGGCGCGGCGACCGCGCCGCCGTGCTCGCCCGCTCGGCCGCGCCGCTCCACCTCGCCGCGGCCGAGGAGCTGTACGCGGGCTACCGAGCGGCCCTCGAGCGCCCCGAGGCGTTCGCCCGCGGCCGGTCGCGCAGCGAGTCGAGCGACCTCGTGGAGCGCTCGATCCGAGCCGAGTTCGCGGTCGCCCTCGGAGTCTCGGAGGGGTCCGCCTCGCGCTCACTGGAGCAGGCGCAGCTGCTCGTCGAGGACCTGCCGCTGACCCGCGCCGCTCTGGCCGAGGCGCGCGTCCTGTGGGAGTCGGGCCGCATCGTGTGCGCGGTCGCCGCCACGCTGCCCGTCGCCTCCCGCGGCGCCTTCGACGAGCGGGCCGCTCCTCTTGCCGTGTCCCTGACCCCCACGCAGCTGCGGCGAGCACTGGCGCGACTCCGGGAGGAGCTGCACCAGCAGCCTCTCGCCGAGCGCCACCGGCGCGCCCGCGAGGACCGCGCCGTCTGGATCACCCCGGAGATCGACGGCATGGCGACCCTGTCCGCGCTCCTCCCCGCTCCCGCCGCTCTCGGCGCCTTCACCCGTCTCGACAGGATCGCCCGTACCCTCCGCGAGGGCACTCCCGACACCGGGGAGCAGAGGGGCACGCTCGGTGACGAGCGCACCCTCGCGCAGCTGCGAGCCGACGCCCTCGCCGACCTGCTCTGCGAGGGAGACGTGTCGGGCACCGCTCCCGTCGACCTCCCCGAGCGCGCGACTCGGACCTTCATCCCCGGAGTGCGTGCCGAGGTCCGCCTGACCCTCCCCGCCTCGACCGCCGCCGGTCTCGACGACACCTCCGCCGACCTCGACGGCTACGGCCCCGTTCCGGCCGGCGTCGCCCGGGAGCTGGTCGCAGACGGCGCCTCGTTCACCCGGGTCCTGACCGATCCCGACGCCGGCACGGTCGTCTCCGTCGGCCGCACCCTGCGCCTCCCTCCCCCGCGGATGCGCCTCCACCTCCAGCTGCGCGACCAGACCTGCCGCTTCCCCGGCTGCACCCGCCCGGCATCCGGCACCGAGGCCGACCACACCGTCGAGTGGCGCCACGGCGGCGAGACCGCGCTCGAGAACCTCGCCTCGCTCTGCGTCGCCCACCACCACGTCCGCCACGGCGATCGCTGGACCTACGTCCTCCACCCCGACGGCACCGCCGACTGGACCACCCCCACCGGACGGCGCGTCACCACCCGCCCACCGGCGCTCCCGGGCGCGCCGCCCCGCCGGGTCGCGCGCTTCACCGACCCGCCGCCACCCTTCTGAGCAGGGACCGCGGAGACCGGCGTCACCGGCGGGTCGTCCACCAGGGGAGGCTGTCCTCCCGGTCAGCGCGCCTGCAGGCGCCCCAGCGACTCGCTCGCCTCCCGACTCGCCGCACGGACCAGCTCGGCGAACGCGTCCTTGCGCGTCGTATCGAGCCGTGACGCGAGGAACGCGATGCTGAGCGCTCCGACCACGTCGCCGGAGACGTCGAAGACCGGCGCCGAGATGCTGCTCGATTCCCGCACCCGCTCCCCCTCCGACTCCGC
Organism: Rathayibacter rubneri; assembly: GCF_023743255.1. Lineage (NCBI taxonomy): Bacteria > Bacillati > Actinomycetota > Actinomycetes > Micrococcales > Microbacteriaceae > Rathayibacter > Rathayibacter rubneri. Next base: position 28,711 of record NZ_JAMRYM010000039.1, read on the forward strand.
CCATCCCCGCTCGCGGATGAGGGCGAGTCGCTCGCGGATCAGGACCGGGTCGACCATCGTGCGAGACGTCACGCTCGGGACCGGCTCGCTGAGCACCAGGTCGACATCGCGCTCCCCGAGATGCGCGAGGATCGCGTGCCCACTGGCCCCGACCGCGAGTCCGAGGTGCTCGCCGATCGTGATGGTGATCCGGATCGGCTGCGAGCTCTCGACCTGCCCCACGTAGAACCTGCGGTGCCCGACCCTCGCGGACAGCGTCGTCGTCTCGCCGGTGACCGCAGCGAGATGGGCGATCACCGGCATCGCCGCCTCGCGGAGCTCGCTGTCCCGCTCGGCCGCCCGGCCGAGAGCCACCGCCGCGGGACCGAGCCGGTAGCGGCGGGCGGAGGCGTCGAACGCGACCAGACCGCAGGTCACGAGGGTCTGCAGGATCCGGTGCACCACCGCCTTGCTCAGACCCAGCTCCCGTGACAGCTCCGACACACCGAGGCGGCGCCCACCGGTGCCGAGCGCGAGCAGCACGTGAGCGACCCGCTCGGTCGTCGAGGCGCGCGCCGGATCGAGCGCGCCCTCCTCCCGGCCTGCGGTGACGCCGCCGTCCGACTCGGCCACGATCGTCTCCTGTCTCGAGCAGATGCTCCCGCCGCTATCGCCGGGACCTGTGGAACGACACTAGCGCCCGTTCCGCTGGACGGAACGAATTCCGGGTGGAGCCCAGGGAAAGAAACGCACTGTTAACGGAGGCGAAACAGCCCGCGGCACGACGCTGCTTAGGTTGGACAGCGTCCCCCAGAAACCTTCCACAACTCATGTTCCGCTGAGCGAAACACCGCTCGAGCGGGACGACCAGACTCCTTGGAGGAGCAGTGAACAGAGGAACCCGCCTGATGGCCGTCGCTGGCGTCGCCGCGGCGTCGATCGTGCTGGCCGCGTGCTCGGGCTCGGCCGTCGGCCAGTCCGCCGGGTCCGCGACCGAGACCGAGACCGTCGACGAGATCGTCATCGGATCGCTCCACCCCGAGAGCGGGGCGAACGCGGCCGACGGCCAGCAGATGGACAACGGCGCGCAGCTCGCCGTCGACGCGATCAACGAGGCCGGCGGCATCGAAGCGCTCGGCGGGGCGACGCTCACCCTCGCCACCGCCGACACCCAGGGCAAGCCCGAAGTCGGTCAGAGCGAGGCGACGCGGCTCATCCAGGAGGGGGCGGTTGCACTGATCGGGACCTTCCAGAGCGCGACGAGCGCCAACGTCGCCGCCGTCGCCGAGCGCAACAAGGTGCCGTTCGTGATGGACGTGTCGAGCCTCGACGAGATCCTCGATCAGGGCTACACCTACTCCTTCCGCCTCCAGCCCAACGCCTCGGCCATGGGCGAGCAGGGCGCCTCGGCACTCGTCGATCTCGGCGAGGCGTCCGGCACCCCGGTCGAGAAGGTGGCCTTCCTCTACGAGCAGGGCAACTTCGGTCAGGCGACCCTGAAGTCCTTCCAGGCGCAGGCCGAGGAGGAGGGCCTCACGGTCGACCCGATCATCAGCTACGACGCGACCAGCGTCAGCGACATGACGACGCAGATCCAGCAGGTCGCGGCATCGGGCGCCGACGTGCTCGCCGTCGCCGGCTACTACCGCGACAGCCTCCTCGTCTCGCAGGCGGTCGAGACGATCAAGCCGGATCTGGACGCCGTCTTCGGTGTCGCGAACGGCGCGTACGACCAGCCGCAGTTCATCACCGACGCCCCCGGCGGAGGCGAGAACTACTTCGACGCGAACTACCACTGGGACGTCACGAACCCCGACGCGATCGCCCTCGCCGAGGAGTACCGCGAGCAGTTCGGCGAGGAGATCCGCACCAGCGCCGTCCTCGCCTACGACGCGATCCAGGTCATCGCGGGCGCGCTCGAGGAGTCGGGGTCGGTCGACACGACCGAGCTGCGCGACGCGATCGCGGCGACCGCCTACGAGCCGCTCGTCGTGAGCAACGGCCCGGTCTCGTTCGACGAGGACGGCGAGAACGAGAACGCCGCCATCGTCGTCATGCAGGTCCAGGACGGCGCGATCAAGCAGGTCTTCCCCGACGACCGCGCGGAGAGCCCCGCGGTCTACCCCGCCCCCGTCACGCAGTGACGTCCACCGCCCGGCGGCGGAGCGTCTCCGTCGCCGGGCGGATCCCCGGGCGCCGCCGCGCCCCCGCCGTCC
>NZ_JAMRYM010000040.1:0-30429 GCF_023743255.1 Rathayibacter rubneri
CGTCCGGACCGCCGCCCAGGTCTCGTCGGCCCGGGCGAGATCGTCCCGCACCGAGCGCTCCAGTCCGCTCAGCTGCGCCTCGGCGCGGGCCAGGAGCGCCGTCAGGGACTCGATCGCCGAGAGCAGGGCGTCGGAGTCGGCGCTCGGATCCGCGGCGACCCGGTCGGCGGCCTCGCGCAGGGGCCGGACCTGCCGCTCCGAGGTGAGGCCGGCGAGGACAGAGACGTCGGCACGGACGCGCTGCAGCCGCTCCGGCAGGGGCGGGGGAGCGGAGGTCACCCCGTGATCGTACGGCCCCCGTGTTACGGAGCGTGTCGCCCCGGCTCGACCGCGATCCGCACCCCGCGCAGGATGGAGCGCATGACCCGCTCGCTCGCCATCGTGGAGGTCGCCCGGACCCGCCCCGGCCGCGACGACTACCACGCCTACGTGCAGATCCTCAACGGCCGGCTGCTGACGCTCGCCCGCGAGCTGGGGTGGGAGGCGCAGCGCTACGCGGCCGAGGACCTGGGCGCCGCCCGCCTCCTCGCCGAGACCGACGGCGCCGACGCGATCGTGCTGGCCGGCGGCGAGGACATCGCGCCCGAGCGCTACGGAGCGGACCGGGGCTACCCGGGCGAGGGCCCGCACGCGGAACGGGCCGACGAGGCGCAGATCGCCCTCGTGCACCGCGCTCTCGTCCGGCGCACGCCGCTCCTGGGCATCTGCCGCGGCCTCCAGATCGTCAACGTCGCCCTCGGCGGCACGCTCGTCCCCGATCTCGGGCCGGGTGCCGCGCACGTCAACGCGGCCGCTCCCGCCCACGAGCGGATGCACGGCCACGCGGTCGAGATCGCGCCCGCCTCGACGCTCGCGGGACTCTTCGGCGCCGAGGTCCTGGCGGTCCAGAGCGCGCACCACCAGGCCGTCGACGTGCTCGCCCCGGGCCTCTCGGTAGTGGCGCGCGCCGAGGACGGCGTCGTGGAGGCGATCGAGCACCTCAGCGCGCCGATCGTCGGCGTGCAGTGGCACCCGGAGGACCCGAAGGCGCCGGCCGGTCAGCTCGCGGCGCTCCTCGAGGGCCTCGCCGCGGCTCGAGCCGTCCCGCAGGCGCTCGCCGCCTGACGGCCGCGATGCCGGGGCGGGGCCCGGTTCAGCCCGCCAGCCGGGCCATCCACGCCTCGATCTCGTCGGCCGAGCGCGGGATGCCGACCGAGAGGTTCTCGGCGCCGTCCTCGGTGACCAGCACGTCGTCCTCGATGCGCACGCCGATGCCGCGCAGCTCCTCCGGCACGGTCAAATCGTCCGGCTGGAAGTAGAGGCCGGGCTCGATGGTGAAGACCATGCCGGCCTCGACGACTCCGTCGAGGTACATCTCGCGGCGGGCCTTCGCGCAGTCGTGCACGTCGAGACCCAGGTGGTGGCTCGTGCCGTGCACCATGTAGCGGCGGTGCTGCTGGTTGTCGGCCTCGAGCGCCTCCTCCGCGCTGACCGGCAGCAGGCCCCACTCGGCGGTCCGGCGGGCGATCACGGCCATCGCCGCCGCGTGCACGTCCCGGAAGCGGATGCCCGGGCGGACGATCGCGAAGGCCGCGTCCGCCGCCTCCCGCACCGTCTCGTGCACCCGGCGCTGCGCGTCGGTGTAGACGCCGTCGACCGGGAAGGTGCGGGTGATGTCGGCGGTGTAGTAGCTCTCCTGCTCCACTCCGGCGTCCAGCAGCACGAGCTCGCCGGGGCGCACCGGTCCGTCGTTGCGGGTCCAGTGCAGGATGCACGCGTGCGGTCCGGCCGCCGCGATCGTGTCGTAGCCCACCGCGTTGCCGTCGGCGCGAGCGCGTCCGTTGAAGACGCCCTCGATCAGGCGCTCGCCGCGCTCGTGGGCGATGATGCGCGGCAGGTCCGAGAGCACGTCCTCGAAGCCGCGGCCCGTGGCGTCGACCGCGGCGCGCAGCTCGGCGATCTCGTAGGAGTCCTTGACGAGCCGCAGCTCGCTGAGGTCCCGCTCGAGGGCGGCGTCCGAGTCGGCGGAGGTGCGCCCGGCCAGGCGCTCCGCCACCAGCGGGTCGGCCTCGCGGAGGACGGCCACGGCCACGTCGTCGGCGGAGTCCAGCACGGCGTCCAGCTCGTCGATGCCGCGGGCCTCGAGGCCGAGGTCGGCCGACACCTGGGCGAGCGAGGGACGGGGGCCGATCCAGAACTCGCCGATCTCGGGGTTCGCGTAGAACTCGTCGGAGTCGCGTCCGGCGCGCTCGCGGAAGTAGAGCACGGCCGAGTGGCCCGACTCGCCCGGCTCGAGCACCAGCACGGCGCCGGGCTCGGAGTCGGCGCCCCAGCCGGTCAGCCAGGTGAAGGCGGAGTGCGCGCGGAACGGGTAGTCGGTGTCGTTGGCGCGCTGCTTGAGCCGCCCGGCGGGGACGACGACGCGCTCGCCGAGGTGCAGCGCCGAGAGCCGGTCGCGTCGGGAGGCCGCGAAGGAGGCCTGCTCGCGGGGCTCCGGCAGCGGCTCCTCGCGATCGGCCCAGCCCGCTGCGATGAAGTCGCGGAAGCGGTCCGAGGCGGGGGTCGTCGAGCGGTTCGCGGTCGCGCGGGGGGTGGGCGCGGCGGCGGGGTCGGGCGTCGGGGTGGTCTGCTCGTCCGTGTTCGTCATGACCCCATTCTCCTCCTCGGCGGGCGGAGGAGGGGTCAGGAGGAGTCCTTGACCATGCCCCGCACGGACAGCTGCACGAGCACGGGGCGGTGGTCGCTCCCGGCGTCGTCGCGGTCGTCGACGACGACGTAGCCCGAGACCTCGCGGCGTCCCGAGAAGAGCACGTGGTCGATCGGGGCGCCGAGCGCGGCGGGGACGGAGGCGGGCCAGGTGCCGGTGCCGCCGCCGCCCGCGAGTGCGCCCGCGTCGCTGCAGCCCCCGAGGTCGGCCGTGCCCGGGAGCCCGGACCAGTGGTCGAGGGTGGAGTTGAGGTCGCCGACGACGACCACGTCCTCCTCGGTGCTGCAGAGCGCGGCGAGGCGCGAGAGGTCGCTGCGCCAGTCGGCCATCAGGGCGGGGATCGGCGGTGCGGCGTGCACGGCGGCGATCACCGGGCGCTCGGGGGTGTCCGGCCGGACGACGAGCGAGGGCAGGGTGCCGGTCGGCGTGCTGCCGGGATCCACCGCATAGGCGCCCAGCGACGGGGCGAGCAGGAGCGCCGTGCCGGCGATCCCTCCTCCGCCCGCGGCGTAGTGCAGGGTCATCGGGCGGCCGGCGGCGGCGAGTGCGGCGGCGATCTCCTGAGCCGGTGCCTCCGAGACCTCGACGAGGGCCAGGGCGTCGACGGCGCTCTCGTCCGCGAGCGCGACGACGTCCGCGACGGCGACCGAGTCGAGCGTGTTCCAGGTGAGGATGCGCAGATCGGCGAGGCGGTGCGCGCGAGGGGCGCTGTCCTCGTAGCCCCGCACGCCCTGCAGCCCCGCGAGGACCACGGCGAAGACGACTCCGAGGGCCGCCAGCGCGAGGGCGAGGCGGCGCACGGGCGGCACGAGGACCGCCACGACGACGACCACCAGGGCCACGACGACGGCGCCGAGGGCCGTGCCGAGGCGGAACGACACGAGCTGCGCGAACGGGGCCTCGCGGGCGAGTCCGAAGAATCCGGGAGCGGTCGCCACGAGCAGGACGATCGCCACTGCAGCGGCCACCGCGAACTTCACCAGTCTCGTCCCCATCCCGGCTCAGGGTAGGGCATCCTCCCGGCACGAGGCGCAGAACGCGCGTCTACGATGGGCGGCATGCATGTCGCGGGAGGCGGGTTCGACCTCCACACCCACTCCCTCGTGTCCGACGGCACCGAGCCGCCCGAGGTGCTCGTGCGCGCGGCCGCCGACGCGGGTCTCGCGGGCGTCGCCCTGACCGATCACGACTCGACCGGCGGATGGGCGGCCGCTCGCGCCGCCGCCGACGCGGCGGGCATCGAGCTGCTCCCCGGGATGGAGCTCTCGTCGCGGGTCGGCTGGGCGAGCGTGCACGTGCTCGCGTACCTCGTCGATCCTGAGGATCCGGGTCTCGTCGCGGAGACCGCGCGGATCCGCTCCGAGCGGATGCACCGCGCCGAGGCGATCGTCACCGCGATCGCCGTCGACTACGACCTCACCTGGGACGACGTCCTGGCCCAGACGTCCCCGGGCTCCACGATCGGACGCCCGCACATCGCCGACGCCCTCGTGGCCCGCGGCCTCGCGACCGATCGCTCGGCCGCCTTCGCGGGGATCCTCGACTGGCGGGGCGGGTACTACCGGCCGCACTACGCCCCCGACCCGGTCGACGCGGTCCGCCTGGTGCGCGCCGCGGGAGGCGTCCCCGTGATCGCGCACCCGGCCACCAGCACCCGCGGCATCGTGGTGGAGTCGATGCTCCCGGACCTCGTCGACGCGGGGCTGTTCGGCCTCGAGGTCGAGCACCGCGAGAACACCGCGGAGGGCAAGCGGAGGCTGCGCGAGCTCGCGGAGCGGTACGGCCTGGTCATGACCGGGTCGAGCGACTACCACGGCACGGGCAAGCCCAACCGGATCGGCGAGAACACGACGCCGCGTGCGACGGTGGACGCGATCCGCGCCTCCGCTCGCACCTGAGCGGACCCGCCCCGCCCGGAACGACGAACCCCCTCGCGCGATCGCTCGCGGAGGGGGTCGAAGGGGTCAGCGGGTCAGACCTGGGCGTCGGGGCGGGGGCCGCGGCGGCGCTGGCGGGTGCGACGGCGCGGCTCGCTGTTGCCGTCGTGGTGCTCCTTGCTCTCGCTCGAGGGGGCCTGGCCCGCATCGGACGCGGCGGCCTCGGGCTGCTCGCCCGCACCGCGGGTGCGGCGACGGGGCTCGCGGCCCTCGCGCGGCTCGCGCTGACGCGTGCTGCGCTCGGGCTGGGCGTCGGCCTTCGCCTCCGCGGGGATCGGGGTCGGCTTCAGCCGGCCCTTCGTGCCCGCGGGGATGTCGAGGTCGGTGTAGAGGTGCGGTGACGACGAGTAGGTCTCGACCGGGTCGGGCTGGCCGAACTCGAGCGCCCGGTTGATGAGGGCCCACTTGTGCAGGTCCTCCCAGTCGACGAACGTGACCGCGATGCCGGTCTTGCCCGCGCGGCCGGTGCGGCCGACGCGGTGCAGGTAGGTCTGGTCGTCGTCCGGGATGGTGTGGTTGATGACGTGGGTGACGTCGTTCACGTCGATGCCGCGGGCGGCGACGTCGGTGGCGATCAGGATGTCCTTCTTGCCGGCCTTGAACGCGGCCATCGCCCGCTCGCGCTGCTCCTGGTTCAGGTCGCCGTGGACGGCGGCGGCGTTGAAGCCCCGGTCGTTCAGCTCCTCGACGATGCGGGCGGCCGCGCGCTTGGTGCGGGTGAAGATCACGGTCTTGCCGCGGCCCTCCGACTGCAGGATGCGGGCGATGACCTCGTCCTTGTCGAGCGAGTGGGCGCGGTAGACGATGTGCTTGATGTTCGCCTGCGTGATGCCCTCGTCGGGATCGGTCGCGCGGATGTGGATCGGCTTGTTCATGAAGCGGCGCGCGAGGGCGACGATCGCGCCGGGCATCGTCGCCGAGAAGAGCATGGTGTGGCGCGTCTGCGGCGTCTGCGCGAACAGCTTCTCGATGTCCGAGAGGAAGCCCAGGTCGAGCATCTTGTCGGCCTCGTCGAGCACCATGACCTGGACGTTCGCGAGCGACAGCAGGCGCTGACCGGCGAGGTCGAGGAGGCGCCCCGGGGTGCCGACGACGATCTGCGCGCCGGCCTTCAGCTGCTCGATCTGGCCCTCGTACGCCTTGCCGCCGTAGATCGACACGATCTTGGTCGGGCGGTTCGAGGCCGCGAGCTCGATGTCCTCGGTCACCTGGACGGCGAGCTCGCGCGTCGGGACCACGATGAGCGCCTTGACGCCCGGCTCCGGGTCGGTGCCCAGCGCCTGGATGAGGGGGAGGCCGAAGCCGAAGGTCTTGCCGGTGCCGGTCTTGGCCTGGCCGATGATGTCCTGCTTCTGCAGGGCCAGGGGGATCGTCTGCTCCTGGATGGGGAACGGCTCGAGGATGCCCTTGGCGGCGAGTGCGGCGACGATGTCGTCGTCGATGTTGAGATCGGAGAAAGTCACGGGAGTGAAGCGCCTGTCGTGTCGAACGGTCTACGCCCCTGTACGACTCCGGGCGCAGGGTCACCGATCCAGCGCCGGTGACATCCCGGCGAGTCTACCGGCACCCGCCTCCCGCGGCCCCGAGGGCGTCGGCGGGGCGCCGCGCCCGCGCTCTAAGCTGGGCCCATGGCAGCCTGGTTCCGACGCCGACGTCCCTCCGGCGACACCCCGCGCCTGACCCCGAGGGGCGAGTCCGCCAAGCGCGACCGCGTCGACCTGGCCGACCTGACCCCCGAGGTGCTGCCGTACCTCGGGCAGGTGGCCTACCTCCAGCTCGCGATCTTCGAGGCCCTCGCCCGCGCGGTGGCGGGCACCGACGACCTCGCCGACAAGGAGGCGATCTCGGCCGCGGCCGGCACCGCTCTGTCGAAGCACCACGCGGTCGTCGCCGAGCTGCGCCGTCGCGACGTCGAGCCGTGGGAGGCCATGGCGCCGTTCCGCCCCGCGATCGACACCTTCGAGCACCTGACGCGGGGCGCCGACCTGCACGAGACGCTGCTCTCGGCGTACATCACCGCGGGGCTGCTCGACGACTTCTTCATCCGCCTCACCGGAGGACTGCCGAGCGACGTCGGACCGCGCATCGCGCAGACCCTCGGCGCCGACACCGGGATCGACGGGCTCATCACGATCCTCCGCCGCGAGATCGCCGCCGACGACCGTCTCGGCTCGCGGTTGGCCGTCTGGGGTCGTCGGCTCGTCGGCGACACCCTCCTGGTCGCGCGCTCGGCGCTGATGGGGTCGGGCAACCACGACTCGGACGAGTCGCGGATCGAGCCCGTGTTCACCGAGCTGATCGCCTCGCACACCCGGCGGATGGACGCCCTCGGCCTGACCGCGTAGGCACCGTCGAACGCGGGAGCGCCGTCGCGAAGGGGCGGGGTCCGGCTCGACAGGCCGTTCGCGTCACTCCGCCCAGAAGCCCGGCACGTCGGCGAGGGTCGCGATCGTGCGCTGCCGCCCCCACTCGACGTGGGCGTGCGCGACGGAGGAGGCGAGGCGGACGTCCCCCGCGGCGACCGCCTGCGCGAGCCGCACGTGCTCGTCGTGGCGCACCCCCGGCTCCGCCTGGATGTTCGCGATGTTGAGGCGGTTGCTCCGCTCGTCGAGCGGACCCATGGTCGAGATCAGGAGCCGGTTGCCGGCGATCGCCTCGATCGCACCGTGGATCCTGCCGCTCTCGGAGTGGAAGCGCGCGAGGTCGCCGTCGGCGAGGGCCGCTCCCGCGTCGGTCACCACCGCCACGAGGGCCGAGGCGTCCGCTCCTCTGGCGACCGCCTCGGCCGCCGTCCGCGCGGTGAGGGGCTCGAGTGCCGAGCGGATGTCGTAGAGCTCGTCGACGTCGCGCCGCGTCACGACGGTCACCACGGCACTGCTGCGCGGGCGCACCGCGACCAGGCCGGCCAGCTCGAGCCAGGGGAGCGCCTCGCGGATGGGCACGCGCGAGACCGCGAGCTCGGCGGCGAGATCGCGCTCCCGGATCGGCTCGCCCGCGGGCAGGCGCCCGTCGAGGATCCGGCGCCGCAGCTCCTCGTAAACGGACTGCGACATCGTCTTGACGGGGGTCTTCTCGGGCATCGCTGCTCCTCGGGTCTACCGGAGGGGGACGTGGACAGGGTAGCGGGCGAGCTGCGGGAGAGGGTCGGCAGCCGTAACAGCGATTTCACGCGGGCGAAACACGGCGGAGGGCGAGCGACCGTAGCGTGGCGGTCGTGCTTCGGTATACCAAGCACCTCATCTCTCGGAAGGACTCACGCATGAGCACCGTCACGGACCCGCCGCCCTCGACGACGACGACGGGAGACCGCATCGAAGCCGCCTACTCGCGCATCGGGATCACCGGCGCCCATGTCGGGATCGTGGCCATGATCCTCTTCGGGGTCTTCTTCGACGCGATCGAGCAGAACACGGTCGGAGTCGCGGGTCCGGTGCTCGCAGCGGACTGGGGCCTCGCCGGAGCAGAGCTCGGGCTGCTCAACACCGCCACGTTCACCGCCGTCGCCCTCGGACGCGTGCTGGCCGGAGTGGTCATGGACCGCGTCGGGCGCCGCACGCTGCTCGGCGCGAACCTCCTGGTCTTCGCCGTCGGGAGCCTGCTCTGCGCGCTCGCGCCGAGCTACGAGATCCTCGTCGCCGCCCGCTTCCTCGTGGGTCTGGGGCTCGGCGGCGAGATCGCGACCGCGGTGATCATGCTCGCCGAGTTCTTCTCGGCGAAGCACCGCGGCACCGCCGTCGGCCTCATCAACGTCGCCGCCGCCGGACTGGGCAACATGCTGGCGCCGCTGTTCGGCGTGATCGTCTTCTCGGTCTTCACCGGGGACGACCGCTGGCGCTGGCTCTTCGGGCTGCTCGTGGTGCCCGCGCTGGCCGTCGTCCTCTACCGCCGCGCCCTGCCCGAGACGCCCCGCTACCTCGCCGCCCGCGGCAGGACGGCCGAGGCCAACACGGTGATCAACCGGCTCGCGCAGGGCAGGCTGCACCGACCGCTCTCCGAGGAGGTCGACTACCTCGGGACCAGCGGTCCCGCCGCCGTGGCGGTCGGCGGGACTCCCCAGTGGACCGAGCTCTTCGGACGCCGGCACCGCCGCACCACGATCGCCCTCGGCGTCGCCGTCTGCATGTCCTACGCCGCTCAGATCTCGATGCTGACCCTGATCCCGCTGATCCTCACCTCCCGCGGCTTCGACATCACCAGCGCCCTCTGGTATACCCTCGTGATGCAGTCCGGCTCCCTCGTGGGAGCGCTCGTCGCGGCTCTCGCGGCCCGGCGCCTGCCCCGCAAGCTCACGCTCACCGTCGCCGCGATCCTGGGCGTCGGCGCGGGCCTCGGCTTCGGCTTCCTCGGCACGACCATCGCCCTGGTGCTGCTGTTCGGCTTCCTCTTCAACTTCTCGGTGATCGTGCTCAACACCACCATCTGGCTCTTCGCCCCGGAGCAGTACCCGACGCGGATCCGCGGGCTCGGCACCTCCGTGATCCTGGCGCTCGGCTCCCTCTCGGGTGGCCTCTTCCCGCTGCTCGCCGGCGCAGTGCTGGACGCGTCGGGCGTCGGCGGCATGTTCGCCCTGCTGGCCGGGCTCTTCGCGATCTGCGCGATCGCGGTGCAGTTCCCGCGCGAGACGGTCGGCCGTCCGATGGCGGAGGACTGAGGATGGGCCGCACCCTCGTCGTCCTGAACCCGAACACCTCGGCCGAGACCACGCGGCTGCTCGTGGGGATCGCCCGGGACGCCGCGCGCGGCGAGGACGTGCGCGTCGTGGGGGAGACGGCGGCGAGCGGGCCGTCGATCATCACCGATCCGGCAGGGCTGGCCGCATCGGTCGGCGAGGTCCTCGCCTCCGCCCGGCGCGCGGTGCTGCTGCACGACCCCGAGGTCCTCGTGGTCGCGGCGTTCGGCGATCCGGGGGCGGCGGAGGCGGCGGAGGCCACCGGACTGCCGGTGATCGGCATCGGTGCGGCCGCCGTGCGCGCGGCCGGCGCGAGAGGGAGGCGCTTCGCGATCGCGACGACGACGTCGCGGCTCGAGGGCGTGCTGCGGGCGCTGGTCGCGTCGGCGGGCGACCCCGAGGACTACGCGGGGTGCTTCCTCACCGCCTCGGACGCCGAGGAGCTGAGCGATCCGGTCCGGCTGCACGCCGAGCTGCGCGTGGCCGTGCTGCGGGCGGAGGCGGCCGGGGCCGAGGCGGTCATCATCGGCGGCGGGCCCCTGAGCGCGGCGGCCGAGCTGCTCGCGGCGGAGTTCGCGGGTCGGCTGCCGATCGTGGAGCCGATCCGGGCGGCGGTGGCCGAGGCGCTGCTCGTCGCCTCGCCACTGGCGCCGTCACCGGCCTGACACGGAGCTGGAACGGCGAACGGCGCGGGAGTCCAGGACTCCCGCGCCGTTCGTGATGGTGCGGTGCCGTGCGTGGCGCGCTCTAGTGCGCGGCGACCCGTCCCGCGAGCATCGCCTCGAGGGAGGCGTCGTCGCGGCGGGCGCGGGCCCGGCCGAGCGCCAGGTCGGCGACGACCACGGCGATCGCGGTCAGCGCCAGCGCGAGGACCCAGATCAGGCCGCCGTCCCAGGGGAGGCCCGCCCAGGTCAGCGCCACCCAGAGCACGGCGGCGACGACGCCGCCGAGGGCCGGGACGAGCACGGCTCCGTGCAGGTGCCGGTGCGGGAGCGAGTAACGCGCGGCCAGGCCGAGCAGCACTCCGCCGATCGTGACGAAGAGGAGCTCCACGACGTTCCCGGAGGGGCTAGGCGACGAAGCCGACGCGGCGCGACTCCTCGGAGCCGAGCTCGACGAAGGCGATGGTGTCGGTGGGGACGATGTAGATCTTGCCCTTCTCGTCGCGCAGGCGGAGGACCTTCGCACCGGCCTCGAGAGCGGTGGTGACCGTCTTCTCGACCTCGGTCGCGGACATCGAGGACTCGAAGTTGAGCTCTCGCGGGGTGTTGACGATTCCGATACGGATTTCCACCAGCAGTTGCCTTTCGGGAGGAGGGACGTGGCTGTCACGATACGGCACCGTGCGAGAGCGCCGGCGCGGGTTTCGCGCTGAGCGGATCGGGGCGCCGAGTCCCGTGAGCGCGGCCGTCGGGGAGTGTCGGCGGTGGTGGCTAGCGTGGTGGGGTGCCCGTCGCCGCCTCGTCCTCCGCCGCCCCGTCCTCCGTTCAGGAGCGGGAGTCCGGCGGCGCGCGCGTGCGGCTCGACGCCTCGCAGCGGGCGGTCCTCTCGCTGCCGGACGGGCGGAGCGCGGCCGTGCTCGGAGCCCCGGGGTCCGGCAAGACCACGACGCTCGTCGAGCTCGTCGCCGAGCGGATCCTCGAGCGGCGGTACGCGCCCGAGTCGGTCGCGGTGCTGGCGGCCAGCCGCACCGCGGCCACGGCTCTGCGCGACGTCCTGGCGCTCCGGATCGACGTGCCGACGCGGGGGCCGCTGGCGCGCACGGCGACCTCGCTGGCGTTCGAGGCGGTCACCGCGTCCGCGAAGGAGCTCGGCGTCGAGCGGCCGACCCTGCTCACCGGCGGCGAGCAGGACGTCCTGCTCTCGGAGCTGATCGCGGGCCACCTCGAGGAGGGCACGGGTCCGCGCTGGCCGGACGAGTTCAGCCCGGAGGTCCTCCGGCTCCGCACCTTCCGCACCGAGCTGCGCGAGTTCGGCATGCGGGCGACCGAGCACGGCCTCGACACCGCCGCCGTGCGCGCGCTCGCCGTCGACGCCGAGCGGGGCGAGTGGGCGGCGGCCGCCGAGGTGCTCGAGGAGTTCCGGGAGGTCGTCGACTGGATGGCCCCCGACGCGGGCACCAAGCTCGACGCCGCCGAGTTCGCCGCCTTCGCCGCCGAGACGATCCGCGCGGGAGGCGGGGGCGAGCGGATCACCGCGCTCCGGCTCGTGATCGTCGACGACCTGCAGGAGGCGAGCGAGTCCACCGTCGTGCTGCTGCGCGCCCTGGCCGCGCGCGGGGTGACGATCATCGCCTTCGGCGACCCGGACGTGGCGACCAGCGCCTACCGCGGCGCCTCCTCCGACACGCTCGGCCGCTTCTCGTCGAGCATCGGAGTCGAGGGCGCCGAGACGCTCGTCCTCGAGCGGGTCCACCGTCACGGCGCCGAGCTGCGGGCGCTCGTGACGCGCACCGTGCAGAGGATCGGCACGGCCGCCGCCGGTCGGCAGCGGACCGCCGTCGCCGAGGAGGAGGCGGCGGGCGCCCAGGAGCCGATCCTCGTCCTCCAGGCGCCGACCCCAGCACGCGAGGCGGCGACCCTCGCGCGGCTCCTGCGCGAGCGCCGGCTGCGCGACGGTGTCCCGTGGCACCGGATGGCCGTCGTCGTGCGCTCCGGCGCGGCGGTGCAGCCGCTCGTGAAGGCGCTCGCCGTGGCCGAGGTCCCCACGCGGTCCGTCCTCGCGGGCCGGGCCCTGCGCGACGACCACGCCGCGCGCGCGCTGCTCGTGCTCGTCGGCGTCGCGATCGGCGAGCGGCCACTCGATGCGGCCCTCGCGTCCGAGCTCCTGCTCGGGCCCTTCGGCGGCGTCGACCGGCTCGGACTCCGCCGCCTCCGACTCGCCCTGCGCGCCGAGGAGCTCGCGGGCGACGGCATCCGCCCCAGCGACGCGCTCCTGGTCGAGGCGCTCTCGGCCCCCGGCCGCTTCGCCACCATCGACTCCGCGCCCGCCCGCCAGGCCGAGCGCCTCGCCGTCACCATCGACCGCGTGCGGCGCCTCCACGCCGAGCACGGCTCGATCGAGGAGCTCCTCTGGTCGGCGTGGGAGTCGAGCCGCGTCGCCTCGTCGTGGCGCGAGCTCGCTCTCGGCACCGGCCTCACCGCGGCCGAGGCGAACCGCAACCTCGACGGAGTCGTCGCCCTCTTCAGCGCCGCGCGGCGCTTCGTCGAGCGGGCCGCCGGATCCTCCGCCGTCGGGTTCGTCACCGAGATCCTCGAGGCGGAGGTCCCCGAGGACACCCTGGCGCCGCGCTCGGTCGACGACGCGGTGCTCATCGGCACGCCCTCCTCCGTCGTCGGACTCGAGTTCGACGTGGTCGTCATCGCCCGGCTGCAGGACGGCGTGTGGCCCAACCTCCGGCAGCGCGGCTCCCTGCTCGATCCCGACGGCCTCGTCCGCGCGGCCCGCGGAGAGGGCGGGCTGCCGCTGGACGGGCGCAAGGCCACCCTCGACGACGAACTGCGGATGTTCGCGCTGGCCGCCTCCCGCGCCCGACGGCAGCTCGTGCTCAGCGCGGTCGCCGGCGAGGACGAGACGCCGTCCCTCTTCTTCCGGCTCACGCCTCCCGATGCACCGCACCTCGACGCCGCCTCCGCGGTGCCGCTCACCCTGCGCGGTGCGGTCGCGGCGCTGCGTCGCACGGCGACCACTCCGGACTCACCCGACGCACCGGCGGCGATCCGCGGACTGCGCGCCCTGGCGCTCGCCGAGGTGCCCGGTGCCGATCCCTCCACCTGGTACGGCGTCCTGGAGCCCTCGACGAGCGAGCCCCTGTTCGAGCTGGACGACCCGGAGCGGCCGGTCTCGGTCTCGCCGAGCCGTCTGGAGGCGTTCGAGAGCTCGCCGCTCAACTGGTTCGTCGACGCCGTGTCGGGCTCGACCACGAGCACGGCCATGGGCGTCGGCACCCTGGTGCACTGGGTGCTCGAGAACGCCGCCGAGCCCGACACCGAGACGCTGTGGACGCAGCTCGAGTCGCGCTGGCCCGAGCTGGTGTTCGAATCGCCCTGGCTGGGCGAGCGGCAGAAGCGGCTGACCCGGCGCCTGGTCGAGGGGCTCGCCGAGTACCTCGTCGACTTCCGCGAGGCGGGAGGAGAGGTGCTCGGGCGCGAGCAGCAGTTCGAGATCGGAGTGCCCCCGGCGCGCGTGCGGGGCTCGATCGACCGCGTCGAGCGCGCGGCCGACGGCTCCGTGACGATCGTGGACCTCAAGACCGGCCGCAGCATCCCCCCGCAGGCCGCGGTCGCCGAGCACGCGCAGCTGGGCAGCTATCAGCTCGCCGTCGCGAGCGGCGCCATCGAGGCGGCGGGCTCGGCGGCGCGGGGCGGCGCCAAGCTGCTCTTCGTCTCCGGAGGAGTGCGCGGCAAGCGCTACCGCGAGGTGGTGCAGCCGCGCTTCGGCGAGGAGGAGCTCGAGCGCCTGCGCGAGCGGGTGCGCGCCGCCGCGACCGGGATGGCCGCTCCCGCGTTCTCGGGCCTGCTCGACGCCGTGCCGTTCTCGCCGGGCGACGCCCTCCGGTACCGCCTGCACGCCGTGCCGGAGGTCTCGGGCGACGGCACCCTGGCGCTCGACGAGGTCGAGCCGGAGGAGGAGCCGGACGGCGTCGCCGACGAGGGGGAGGCGAGCGCGTGATCGACGCCCTGACCATCGCCGAGAAGCTCGACCTGCGCCCGCCGACGGCCGAGCAGCGCGCCGTCATCGAGGCGCCGCTCTCGCCGGCGCTCGTCGTCGCGGGCGCCGGCAGCGGCAAGACCGAGACGATGGCGAACCGGGTGCTCTGGCTGCTGGCGAACGGCATGGCCGCTCCCTCCGAGGTGCTCGGCCTCACCTTCACCCGGAAGGCCGCCGCCGAGCTCGGCGAGCGCATCGGCCGCCGCATCGACCAGCTCGGCGCGGCCGGGCTGCTCCCGCTCGCCGACGGGCGGACGGAGCCCGATCCGTTCGACGCGCCGACCGTCTCCACCTACAACGCCTTCGCGAACACGATCTTCCGCGACAACGCGGCGCTGATCGGCCGGGAGGGCGACGCGACAGTGCTGTCCGAGGCGTCGGCGTGGCATTTGGCGCGCGGAGTGGTCGCCGACACCGCCGATCCGCGGATCCTCGAGGTCGAGGCGAGCATCGACCGCCTCACCGACCTCGTCGTGTCCCTCGCGCACGACCTCGCCGACAACCTGGCCGACCCGGCGGAGGTCGCCGCCTTCGCCGAGGACTTCGTGCGCATCCGCGGACTTCCCCGCGGCTCCAAGGGGAGCGGTGCCTACCGCGACGTCGAGAAGGCGGTCCAGGCCGTCGGCGCGCTGCCCGTGCTCACCGCGCTCGCCGAGCGGTTCCAGGAGGCGAAGGCCGAGCGCGGCTTCGTCGAGTTCTCGGACCAGGTCGCCCTCGCCCTGCGGATCACCGAGCGGGTGCCGAAGCTCATCGACGAGCACCGGGCGCGGTACCGGGTGGTGCTGCTCGACGAGTACCAGGACACCTCCGTGCTGCAGACGCGACTGCTCTCGCGCCTCTTCGCCGAGCAGGGCGTCATGGCGGTCGGCGATCCGCACCAGTCGATCTACGGCTGGCGCGGGGCGAGCGCCGAGGGGCTCGGCCGTTTCGGCGTCGACTTCGGCTCGGCGGCGCGCTTCTCGCTCTCGACGAGCTGGCGCAACGGGCACGGCGTCCTCGCGGCGGCGAACGCGGTGGTCGAGCCGCTCGCGGCCGGCAGCGCGGTCCCCGTCGACCGCCTCGCCGCCGGCCCCGCCGCCAGCGGGCACCCGGTCGAGCTGACCTTCCCCGAGACGATCGAGGAGGAGGCGGACGACATCGCGCGCTGGTTCGCGGGCCGCCTCGCCGAGAGCCCGGAGCCGCCGTCGGCCGCGGCGCTCTTCCGCGTCCGCGCGCACATGGACCGCTTCGCCGCCGCGCTCGCGAAGCACGGGGTGAGGTACCACATCCTCGGGATCGGCGGACTCCTCCGCCAGCCCGAGATCGCCGACCTGGTCGCGGCCCTCACCGTCGTGGAGGACCCGGCCGCGGGCAGCGAGCTCGTGCGCCTGCTCGCCGGAGCGCGCTGGCGGATCGGAGTGCGCGACCTGCGCGCCCTGCGCGACCTCGCCTCCTGGCTCGCCTCGCGCGATCACGCCCACCGCCTGCTGCCCGAGGAGGTGCGCGAGCGGATGCGCGCCTCGGTCACCGAGGGCGAGGGCGGCTCGATCATCGAGGCGCTCGACTTCATCGCGTCGCGTCGTCCGGGGGAGGACGGCCGGATCGACCACTCCGCGCTGTCGGCCTTCAGCGAGACGGGTCTCGCGCGCCTGCACGACGCCGGCACCCTGTTCGCGCGCCTCCGGGCCCGCGCGGGCCTGGACCTGCTCGACTTCACCACCCTCGTCGAGCAGGAGCTCGGACTCGACATCGAAGTGGAGGCGAACGAGTCGCGCAGCGACGGCCGCGCCAACCTCGAGGCCTTCCGCGACGCCGTCTCCGGATACCTCCAGACCGACGACCGGGGCGCGGGCACCGGCTCGTCCCTCCGCGGCTTCCTCCGCTGGCTCGTCCTCGCCGACAAGCGCGACGGCCTGGCGCCGCGCCCGGAGGATCCCGAGCCCGGCACTGTGCAGCTGCTCACGATCCACGGCTCGAAGGGACTGGAGTGGGACCTCGTCGCGGTGCCGCGCATGGTCGACGGCGAGCTCCCCGGCACTCCCGTCGAGGGGTTCCGCGGCTGGGTGCGCCTGGGCGCGATGCCGTACGCCTTCCGCGGCGACGCCGCCGAGCTGCCGGACCTCGACTGGCGCGGCTGCGAGACTCAGAAGGACGTGGTCGACGCGATCGGCGACTTCGGCGCCGTCCTGCGCGAGCGCAACGAGGCCGAGGAGCGCCGGCTCGCCTACGTCGCCGTCACCCGCGCCCGCCACCACCTGCTGCTGAGCGGGTCGTGGTGGGCGGGCCAGTCCAAGCCCCGCGGTCCGGGGGTCTTCCTCCGCGACCTCGCCGAGGCCGGCACGATCCCCGAGCTCCCCGTGGAGCCCGCGAACCCCGAGAACCCGCTCGACAGAGCCCCGCGGACCTTCCGCTGGCCGCACGATCCGCTGGGCTCGCGCGGCGAGCGGGTCCGCGCCGCCGCCGGGCGTGTCCGCCTGGCCGAGCCGGCCCTCCTCGGTGCTCGCGGCGAGGACGTCCGGCTGCTGCTCGCCGAGCGGGCCGTCCGCCTCGCCGGCGGCGAGCGCGTCGAACTGCCCGTCCGCATCCCCGCCTCGCGGTTCAAGGACGTGGTGAGCGCCCCGGAGGAGGTCGCCGCGCAGCTGCGCCGGCCGATGCCGGAGCGGCCGTACCGGCAGACCCGGCTCGGCACGACGTTCCACTCGTGGGTCGAGAACCGCTTCGGCATCCAGGGCGAGGCCGAGGCGGTCGACACCTTCCCCGACGAGTTCGACGATCTCGGCGAGAGCACCGAGGAGCGGGATCGGCTGGCGGCCCTCGTCGAGACCTTCGAGCGGTCGGAGTGGGCCGATCGGCGCCCCGAGGCCGTCGAGATCGAGATCCACCTGCAGCTCGCCGAGCACGTCGTGGTCTGCAAGATCGACGCGGTCTACCCGGACGGAGACGGCTTCCAGATCGTCGACTGGAAGACCGGGCGGGCGCCGGAGGACGCCGCCGACCTCGAGCTCAAGCAGTTCCAGCTCGCGCTCTACCGGCTCGCCTTCGCGAAGTGGAAGGGCGTGCCGCTGGAGCGCATCGACGCGGTGTTCTACTTCGTCGCCGACGACCTGGTGCTGCGGCCGGAGCGCTTCTACTCGGAGCGCGAGCTGTCGGAGTCGCTCTCCTCGGCCCTGGGGGCGAGGCCGCGTCCGTGAGAGCCCGTGCGGGCGCCGGGAGTGCGGTTGAGCAGCTCCTCGACCTCCGAGACTTCGAGCACCGGCCCCGTGTCGGTCGAGAGCGGAGCCGACAGGTCGCCCAGCACGCTGTCGACGAGGGTGTCGAGCATCGCGACCGCGTCGTCGACGATCGCCGAGTCGTCGGTCTCGGTGCCGTGCAGCAGCCACCGCGCGAGCTCGAGCTCGGCGTAGAGCTGCGCCCGCTGGCGGAGGGTCCGGTCGACCGCTCCCGCGCGCATCCGCGAGTAGGCCGCGAAGGCGGTCCCGGCTCCGGGGGCGCTGAGCAGCCAGTGCAGATCGCGGGCGGGATCGCCCACGCGCAGGGCGGCCCAGCCGAGCACCGCGGTCACGACGTCGCCGGAGCGCAGGAACGAGTCGGACGTCATCGAGCCGTTGACGACGGTCGGATCGAACCGCCAGAGCGCCTCGTCCGACGAGGCGGTCTCCCAGCGGGCGACGAGCGCGGCGGGCACGTGCCCCGTGTCGGCGGCGCGCTCGATCACGGCGACGGTCTCGTTCAGGCTGTCGCGGGCGGTGGCGACGGGCAGTCCCGCCTCCTGCACGAACGACGCGGGCAGCGAGTGGATCGCGCCGATCGCGCGGCCGACCGAGTCGGCGAGGCCGCTCGAGGGCGCGACGTCGTCGATGAGCACGCGGTCGCCGTCGAGGAACTCGTAGACCACGGCGCGCGTGCCGTCGTAGGGGGCCTGCCCGACGCTCGTGTGCAGGTCGAACGGCAGCCGGCTGCGGATCCCCGCGGTCAGCGCCCGCAGCGCCACGAGATCGCCGAGCTGCTCCTGCTCGGCCAGAGCGGAGGTCGGCACGCGCACGAGCAGACGCGCGCCGTCGCGGCTGGTGACGAGCGCCGAGTCGAAGTCGCCGTGGGTCGAGTGGGTGAACGCTCGCGCGGTCCGGACGTCGAGGCCCTCGACGGCCGAAGTGGCCAGCGCGGCTAGAGTGAGATGGGATCTGGCCATGGGTTCTAGGTTAGGTCGCTCCGCGCCCGACCGGCCCGACCGCCACGCGCTCTCCCGCCGATGCCGTGCTCGGGATCCGGGTCCGGCTCCGCCGGACGCCGACCCGCTGCGGACCGACCCGCGGGCGTCTCCCGTCCCGCGGCACCGCCTCCTGGAAAGAGCCCCCCGAATGACCACGCCCTTCACCGATCGCCTCCCGCTCGCCCGCCAGGCCGTCGACCGCGACTACCTCTCCCGGGCCCGGCCCGATCTCTACGACGAGCTGCTCGCCGACCCGGCGACCCGCGTCCTGGCCCTGCGGAAGGACCGCGCCCTGGTCGACGGCGACCGCCTCGCCCTGCAGCGGGCCGACTCCGTCACCGCCGGCACGCTCCGCGTCTACCTCGGCCGGACCACGGTCGATGCCGAGGGCGAGCCCGCTGGCACTCCGGTCGTCGCCACCGTGCTGACGGAGGCGGCCGCCCTCGAGCTCGAGCCCGACGAGTCGCGCTGGAGCCAGCTGCGCCCGATCGCCGAGCGCCTCAGCCGCCGCGACGCGGGCCTCTTCACCGAGGCGCTCGCGATGGCGAACTGGCACGCCGTGCACGCCTACTCCCCGCGCAACGGCGACCCGACCGTCGTCGAGCAGGGCGGCTGGGTCCGCCGCTCGCCGACCGACGGCAGCCAGGTCTTCCCGCGGACCGACCCCGCGATCATCGTCTGCGTCCTCGACGCCGACGACCGCCTGCTCCTGGGTTCGAACGCCATGTGGGGGAGCGACCGCTTCTCGCTGCTCGCCGGCTTCGTCGAGCCGGGCGAGTCGCTCGAGGCGGCCGTCGTGCGCGAGATCTTCGAGGAGTCGGGCATGCGCGTCGTCGACCCCGCCTACCTCGGCTCGCAGCCGTGGCCGTTCCCGGCGTCGCTGATGGTCGGCTTCACCGCCCGCCTCGCGCCCGATCAGGAGCCCGCGGCGCTGCGGCCGGACGGCGAGGAGATCGTCGACCTGCGCTGGTTCACGCGCGACCAGCTGCGCGACTCGCTCGAGTCGGTGCTCCTGCCCGGCCGCTCCTCCATCGCCCGCGCCATGATCGAGGACTGGTACGGGGGCGAACTCGAGAACGGGCCCATCGCGTGAGCCTGCTCGACGGGCTCGACGAGGGCCAGCGGGAGGCGGCGGAGGCGCTGCTCGGGCCGGTCTGCGTGCTCGCGGGAGCGGGCACCGGCAAGACCCGCACCATCACGCACCGCATCGCGCACGGCGTGGCCACGGGCGTCTACACACCGGGCCGCGTGATGGCGCTGACCTTCACGAGCCGCTCCGCCGCGGAGCTGCGCTCGCGCCTGCGCGTCCTCGGCGCCGGAGGGGTGCAGGCCCGCACCTTCCACGCCGCCGCGCTCTCGCAGCTCGGCTACTTCTGGCCGCAGCTGGTCGGCGGCACCCTGCCGCAGCTGCTGGACGGAAAGGCCCGCCTGCTCGGCCACGCGGCCGAGCGGCTCCGTCTCAAGCTCGACACCGCGACGCTGCGCGACCTCTCGGCCGAGATCGAGTGGCGCAAGGTCTCGGCGCTGTCGCTCGAGCAGTACGCCGTCGCCGCGCGCACGCGGACCCTGCCCGGGCGTCTCACGCTCGATCAGACCGTCGCCCTGGTCGACGAGTACGAGGGGCTGAAGGACCAGCGCCGGCAGATCGACTTCGAGGACGTGCTCCTCGTCACCGCGGGCATGCTCGAGTCCGAGCCCGCGATGGCCATGCAGGTGCGCGAGCAGTACCGCTTCTTCGTCGTCGACGAGTACCAGGACGTGAACCCGCTGCAGCAGCGGCTGCTCGAGCTCTGGCTGGGCGACCGGAGCGACCTCTGCGTCGTGGGCGACGCGAGCCAGACCATCTACTCCTTCGCCGGCGCACGGGCGGACTACCTCCTCGACTTCCCCGCCCACTGGCCCGCCGCCACCGTGGTGCGCCTCGAGGAGAACTACCGGTCCGCGACCCCGATCGTGCAGACCGCCAACCGGCTTATGCGCGGGCGACCGGGCGCTCTCGTGCTGCACGCGGTCGAGAAGGGCGAGGCGCCGGAGCCGTCGATCGACGCGTACCCCGACGACATCGCGGAGGCGCGCGGAGTGGCCGCCCGCGTCGCCGCCGACATCGAGGCGGGAGTACGGCCCTCCGACATCGCCATCCTGTTCCGCACGAACTCGCAGTCGGCGGTGCTCGAGCACGCGCTCACCGAGCGCGGCGTCAGCGCGCACATGCGCGGTGGCAAGCGGTTCTTCGACCTGCCGGAGGTGAAGCAGGCGGTCATGCAGCTGCGCGCCGCCTCCGTCTCGATCGCGGGAGAGCCGCTCTTCAAGTCGGTCAGCGACGTGCTCCGCTCGCTCGGCTGGAGCGCCGAGCCGCCGTCGGCACCCGGTGCCGTCCGCGATCGGTGGGAGTCGCTCGACACCCTCGCCCGCCTCGTCGACGAGGCTCCCGCCGACTGGACGTTCCGGCAGTTCACCGACGACCTCCTCGCCCGTCAGCAGGTGCACCACGAGCCGGACCGCGCGGCGGTCACCCTCGCCACCATCCACTCGGCCAAGGGCCTGGAGTGGGAATCGGTCCACCTGATGGGCCTCTCGGAGGGACTGCTCCCCATCTCCTACGCGAGCGGACTCGAGGGCATCGACGAGGAGCGCCGCCTGCTCTACGTCGGCATCACCCGCGCACGACGGCGCCTGCGCCTGTCGTGGTCGCGCTCGACGGTCGGCCGGGTGACGCGGAGGGAGCCGTCGCGCTTCCTGGAAGAGCTCGGCACGCGCACTCGCGGTGCGGCTCCAGCCGCCGCTCGCTGAAGCCCCCCGAGGCGTCGGAGTAGATCCGCTCCCGGTCGCTCAGCGCCGTCCCGCCCGCGAGGACGCGTCGCAGCACGGCGTCGGCCGCCACGACGGCGATCGCCGCGCTCGCGAGCGCGGTCCTGGTCGGCGCACGGCGGCCGAGCACCTGGATGACGAGCCGCGGCCACTCGGGATCGAGGTCGATCCGATCGCGCTCGGCGCAGTGCAGGCACGGCCCCGCCCCCGGCTCGACCAGCGGTCCGACCCGCACCGCCTCGTCGCCGAAGACGACCGCCAGGTGCGGCACGTCGGCGGCCAGCCAGTGCGCGGCCCGGGCCGGGGCGACCGCGAAGTCCGCCAGCAGCACGGCGACGTCGGGCACCGCGTCCTCCGCGACCAGCTCGCAGCCCTCGCCGCGCAGCAGGCTCCGCAGGGCGTCCGCCGCGGTGCCGTCGCCCTCGACGACCACGCGCGGCGCGGGGGGAGGGCCGGGCGAGACGTTGCGCGACAGCACCGGTCGCAGCGCCTCGAGCAGCTCGTCGATCCGCTCGTCGGACGCACCCGCCCGCCGCGCGATCAGCCGCGCGGTCCCGGCGCTGGTGCCCACCCGCAGCGCGTGCAGCAGCAGCTCCTCGGCGTAGCCGACGCCGTCGAGGACCACGTGGGGGCGGTCGAGCCCGACCTGCATCGAGGTCGCGGAGCGCCAGAGGAGCGGGAGCCGGGGATCGAGTCGGAGGACCATGCCGAGAGCATGGCCGAGTCGGCGGCGGGGCCGGAGGAGTTCTCCACAGGTCCCGCCGCAGGAGGGGTCAGACCGGGCGGTCGCCCGTCGGGCCGGCCGCGTCGTCCGGGCCCTCGCCCGCTCCGTCGGCGGGGGGAGCGTCGGGGGTGCCGCCGTTCAGCAGCTCCTCGAGCGCGCGGTCCATCTCGTCGGGCTCGGGGGTCTCGCCGCGGGCCTCGGCGCTCAGGCGCGCCACGAGGCGGCTCGGGTCGTCGAGGTCCTCGGAGCCGGGCAGCAGGTCGGGGTGCGACCACAGGCTGTCGCGCGCCTCCGGTCCCACGGCGTCGGTCACGGCCTGCCACATGGCGGCGGCGTCGCGGAGCCGGCGCGGGCGCAGCTCCAGTCCGACGAGCGTCGCGAACGCGGACTCGGCCGGGCCGCCCGAGGCGCGGCGGCGGCGGACGGTCTCGGCGATCGCCCCGGCACTGGGCAGGCGGGTGGTGGCGGCCGCGGTCACGACGTCGACCCAGCCCTCGATCAGGGCGAGGACCGTCTCGAGGCGGCCGTGCGCCGCGAGCTGCTCCTCGGTCTTGGGCGGGATCAGCGCGCCGGACGTCATCGCGTCGCGCAGCTCCTCGGGGTTCGACGGGTCGAAGTTCCCGGCGAGCTCCTCGAGGCGGGTGGTGTCGATGCTGATGCCGCGCGCGAAGTCGGTGATCTGCGAGATGAGGGCCAGCCGGAGCCACTTGCCGTGGCGGAAGAGGCGGGCGTGAGCGAGCTCGCGCACCGCGAGGTAGATCTGCACCTGGTCGATCGGGATGTCGAGCCCCTCGCCGAACGCGGCCACGTTCTGCGGCAGGATCGCGGCGTCGTTCTCCTCGAGCAGCGGGATGCCGATGTCGCCTCCTGAGACGACCTCGGCGGCGAGCTGCCCGACGACCTGGCCGAGCTGGAGGGCGAAGAGCGTCCCGCCGATGCCGCGCATCATGCCCTCGGCTCCGGCGATCATCTCGCGCATCTCCTCCGGCGCCTGCTCGCGCATCACGCGGGTCAGCGCGTCCGAGATGCTCAGGGCGACGGGCTCGGCGAGCTGCGTCCACACCGGCATCGTGAGCGAGATCCACTCGAGGCGGCTGATCGTGCGCGGCGGGCGGGAGAGCTCCGAGACGTAGGCGACCTCGTCCAGCCAGAGGGCCGCGACGCCGAAGGCCCCGTCGAGGGGAGCGCGGACGGAGTCGGTGACCGGGGCCGACTCGGCGCGGGCGAGCTGCTTGGCCTGCTCGCTCGCGAGCGTCCAGTTGATGCCGTCGCCGTTCTGCTGCATCGCGCTCTGCAGCTGCGAGAGCAGGTTCTGCAGCGCGACCGGGTCGTTCGGGAGCCCGGCGGCGCCCGCGAGCTGCGACGGATCGATCGGCCCGTCGCCCGAGAGGAACCGGCTCAGCATCTCGCGGAACTCGTCCTCCGACCCCTCGCCGGGTCGGTCAGCACTGTCGCCTGCGGCCATTCGGATCAGCCCTCCGTCGTTCGGGTGAACGCCCGTGACGGGCGCGGGATCGTGACTCGACTCCCAGTCGTGCAAGCTACGTTAGCCCGAGTGCCCGGGCGATCGGCCTGAAGACGACCGCAACCGCAGGGCCCGCTTCCGCCCGCCGCGAACACTCCGGCGGAGCTTCCCCGCACGCCCTGAGGAAGGCCCCCGTGACGCTGTTCTCCGACGATCCCCGGCACTCGCCCTCACGCGGGAAGCGGGCGTGGGCGGGGCCGACCGTGCTCTTCTCGGGAGTCGCCCTGGTGGTCGCGCTGGGCGTCGCGCCGGCCCCCTACGTCATCGAGCAGCCGGGCCCCGTCTTCGACACCCTCGGCACCAGCGAGGCCGACGGCGAGGACGTCCCGCTCATCTCCATCCCCGACGAGCCCACCTACCCCACGACCGGCACGCTCGACATGCTGACCGTCTCGGTCGTCGGGAACCCCGAGAGCCTGCCCAACTGGGTCGAGATCGTCGGCGCCTGGTTCGACCGCAGCAAGGCCGTCGTCCCGGTGGAGTCGATCTTCCCGAGATCGGTGACGGTGCAGGAGCGCGACGAGGCCAACCAGGCAGAGATGACCGACTCGCAGCAGGAGGCGATCGCCGTGGCGCTGACCGAGCTCGGCTACCCGGTCGCCCAGCGGGTGTCGGTCGTGCAGATCCCGGAGGGGTCGCCCTCGGTCGACGTCCTCGAGCCGGGCGACGCGGTCGTCGCCGTCGAGGGCGCCCCCGTGTCCGACGTCGCCGCGCTGCGCGACGCCGTGCAGGCGTCCGGGGTCGGTGTCCCGGTCGGTCTCACGATCGAGCGCGACGGTGCGCAGAGGGACGTCCAGGTGGTGCCGGTCGACAGCGACGGCGCCGCAGTGATCGGCATCGTCGCGGGCCTGGCCTTCGACTTCCCCTTCGAGGTCGACATCCAGCTGGACGACGTGGGCGGTCCGAGCGCGGGCATGATGTTCGCCCTCGGCATCATCGACAAGCTGACCGAGGGCTCGCTGAACGGCGGCGAGGAGGTGGCGGGCACCGGCACCATCGACGCGGACGGGCAGGTCGGGCCCATCGGCGGCATCCGGCAGAAGATGTTCGGCGCGGTGGCGGCGGGGGCCGACTGGTTCCTCGCTCCCGCGCAGAACTGCGGCGAGGTCGTCGGGCACGTGCCGGACGGCATCGACGTGCTCAGCGTGGCGACGCTCGACGAAGCGCTCGCCGCGCTCGACGGCATCGCCGCCGGCGACGTGTCGGGGCTGCCCACCTGCGACGGGGCGACTCCGATCGGCTGACGCCCGCCTCCGGCTGTCGAGGCCGACGCTCAGGTGGGGCCCGCACCCGTCGCATAGCATGGGTGGCCTCCCCTCACATCTCGACAGCAAGAGGCCCATCCGTGAGTTCCACAGCAACCGAAACCCCGCAGCGGAAGAGACGGAGCGTCCTCGCCGTCACTGTCGTGGTGGTGGCCGTTCTGGTGGTGGCGTTCTTCGTCTTCGCCGGTCTCTACACCGACATCCTCTGGTACGACCAGCTCGGCTTCCTCTCCGTCCTCACGACGCAGTGGGCGGCGGCCGGCGGGCTCTTCGTCATCGGCTTCGCCGCCATGGCGATCCCGGTCTTCATCAGTCTCACGCTGGCCTACCGCCTGCGCCCGGTCTACGCGAAGCTCAACTCGCAGATCGACCGCTACCAGCAGGTGGTGGAGCCGCTGCGCCGTCTGGCGACCTTCGGCATCCCTGCGGTCCTGGGCCTGTTCGCGGGCGTCTCGTCGGCGTCGCGCTGGCAGACCAGCCTCACGTTCTGGAATCGCACCCCCTCGGGCGACGTCGACCCGCAGTTCGGGCTGGACACGTCCTTCTACCTGTTCGAGCTGCCCTTCTACCAGAGCCTCGTCGGGTTCGCCTCGGCGGTCCTCATCATCTCGGCGCTCGCCACCCTGGCCACCGGCTACCTCTACGGCGCGATCCGCGTGAACGGCCGCGAGGTCCGGATCTCGAAGTCCTCGCGCATCCAGCTCGCGATCATCGCGGCGCTCTACCTCCTCGTGCAGGCCGTCAGCCTCTGGCTCGACCAGTACGCGACCCTCACCGACCAGGGCGCCCGCATCACCGGAGCGACCTACTCGTCGGTCAACGCGACCATCCCGGGCCTGCAGATCCTCGCCGGCGTCGCCGTGCTCGTCGCGGTCCTCTTCGTCGTCACCGCGTTCATCGGACGATGGCGCCTTCCCGTCATCGGCACCGCGCTCCTGATCGTCTCGAGCCTGCTCGTCGGCTCCCTCTACCCCTGGATCGTGCAGAAGTTCCAGGTCGAGCCCAACGAGCGCACGCTCGAGGAGCCCTACATCCAGCGCAACATCGAGATGACCCGCCAGGCGTACGGCGTGGACGACGTCCAGGTCATCCCGTACGACGCGACCACCGACGCCGAGCCGGGCGCGCTGCGCTCCGACGCCGAGACCACCGCGAACATCCGCATCCTCGACCCCGCCGTCGTGACGGACGCGTTCTCGCAGCTCCAGCAGTTCCGTCAGTACTACGCGTTCGGCGACGAGCAGGAGGCCCTCGACGTCGACCGCTACAGCATCGACGGCGCGACCCAGGACGCCGTGGTCGGCGTCCGAGAGCTGAACCTCAACGGCCTCGGCAACAACCAGACCTGGTACAACCAGACCCTCGTCTACACCCACGGCTACGGACTGGTCGCCGCCTACGGCAACCAGCGCTCGGCCGACGGCGAGCCCGTCTTCATCGAGTCGGGCGTGCCGACCACCGGCGATCTCGGCGACTACGAGCCGCGCATCTACTTCGGCGAGAACTCGCCGGCGTACTCGATCGTCGGCGGCGACGGCGACCGCAACATCGAGCTCGACTACCCGTCGGGCACCGAGGGCGAGCAGCAGACCTACACGACCTTCGACGGCGAGGGCGGACCCGCACTCGACAACGTGTTCAAGAAGCTCGTCTACGCGATCAAGTTCCAGTCCGAGCAGATCTTCCTGTCGGACGGCGTGAACACCGAGTCGCAGATCCTCTACGACCGCAACCCGGTCGACCGCGTGCAGAAGGTGGCCCCCTACCTGACGCTCGACTCCGACGCCTACCCGACCGTCGTGGACGGCCGCGTGGTCTGGGTGGTCGACGGCTACACCACCTCCGCCGAGTACCCGTACTCGGAGGTGCAGAGCCTGTCGCAGGCGATCGCCGACACGAACACGCAGCAGCAGTTCCCGACCGACGACGTCAACTACATCCGCAACTCGGTCAAGGCGACCGTCGACGCGTACGACGGCAGCGTCACGCTCTACGCGTGGGACACCGAGGACCCGATCCTGCAGACCTGGCAGAAGATCTTCCCGAGCACGGTCGAGCCGATCAGCGAGATGTCGGCCGACCTGCTCAGCCACGTCCGGTACCCCGAGGACCTCTTCAAGGTCCAGCGCGCGGTCCTCGGCACCTACCACGTCACGGACGCCGGCTCCTTCTACTCGCGCGAGGCGGCCTGGTCGACTCCGAACGACCCGACCAGCGGCACCTCGACCGCCGCGGCGGTCGGCGGGGACTCGCTGCAGCCCCCGTACTACCTGACGCTCCAGACCCCCGACGTCGAGGTGCCGTCGTACTCGCTCTACTCCACGTACATCCCGGCCAGCACGCCGGGGAGCCAGGCGAGCCGCAACGTGCTCACCGGGTACCTCGTGGCCGATTCCGACGCGGGTGCGACCGAGGGGAGCGTCGCCGACGGCTACGGGACCCTGCGGCTGCTCGAGCTCCCGAGCGACGACACGGTGCCCGGCCCCGGTCAGGTGCAGAACGCGTTCAACACCGACCCGACGGTCGCCAACCAGCTCGCCCTGCTCTCGCGCGGCGACACGACGGTGACCCGGGGCAACCTGCTCACCCTCCCGGTGGGCGGCGGCCTGCTCTACGTGCAGCCGATCTACGTGAGCTCGAACGGCGACACGAGCTTCCCGCTCCTGCAGAAGGTGCTCGTGGCGTTCGGCGACGACATCGCCTTCGAGGACACCCTCGACGCGGCGCTCGACAGCCTCTTCGGCGGGGACTCCGGCGCGGACGCGGGCGACACCGGCACCCCGGTCACGCCCGATACCGGGACCGATCCCGGAACGGACACCGGCACGGATCCGGGGACCGACACCGAGACCGGCGGCACCGACACCGACACCGGCGACCAGACGCCGCTGCAGCAGGCCCTCGCGGACGCCAGCACGGCGCTCGCGGCCCGCGAGGCGGCCCTGCGCGACGGCGACCTGACCGCCTTCGCCGCGGCCGACGAGCAGCTGACCGAGGCCCTCACCCGAGCGCTCGAGGCGGAGGGGCAGCAGTAGCGCGATGGTCCAGGTCGACCGCGGCGAGCACCTGCGCTCGGGGGAGTGGCTCGATCTGAACCGCGCCCTCTGGGACGAGCGCGTCGCCGCGCACGCCGGCAGCGCGTTCTACGACCTGTCGGCGCTGCGGGGCGGCGCGGGCCGGCTCTTCCCGGTCGAGGAGGAGTCGCTCGCCCGCGTCGCCCCCGGCGGCTGGGAGGGCAAGCGGGTCCTGCACCTGCAGTGCCACTTCGGTGCCGACACGCTCGCGCTGGCCCAGCGCGGCGCGGAGGTCATCGGCGTCGACTTCTCGATGGCGGCGGTCCGGGAGGCGCGCGGTCTCGCGACCGAGCTCGGCCTGGCCGACCGCGCCCGCTTCGTCTGCGCCAACCTCTACGAGCTGCGGCACATGCTGCCGGAGCCCGACTCCTTCGACGTCGTCGTGACGACCTGGGGCACCGTCGTATGGCTCCCGGACCTCGTCGAGTGGGCCCGCATCGTCGAGTGGTTCCTCGCGCCGGGCGGATCGTTCGTGTTCGTCGACACGCATCCGTCCGCCGCGGTGCTCACCGGCTCGCCCGAGGGTCCGGAGCCGCGCTTCCAGCAGCCGTACGACGGCGGCGGCGAGCCCCGGGTCGTCGAGGGCGCCGGCGACTACGCCGGCACGGACGTCGCCTTCGAGAACGACCGCGCCCACGAGTGGAGCCACTCGCTCGGCTCGATCGCCTCGGCCCTGCTCAGTGCGGGCCTCGCGATCACCGAGCTGCGCGAGGAGCCGATCGCACCTTGGCGCGTGACGCCCCAGCTGGTGCAGCGCGAGGACGGAGCGTGGGCCTGGCCGGAGCAGGAGTGGCTGCCGCTCGCGCTCGCGATCACCGCCTCGAAGCGCTCCTGATCGGACGGAGTCCGGACCGGCCCCGTGCTCGATTTGCGCTCTCCCTGATCCGCGTGTAGTGTTTCTTCTTGTGCCGCGGGGTGGAGCAGTTCGGTAGCTCGCTGGGCTCATAACCCAGAGGTCGTAGGTTCAAATCCTGCCCCCGCAACAAGAAAGCGAAACCCGGTCTCGTCAGAGGCCGGGTTTCGTCGTTAACGGGCGGCTCCCGAGGGGCTGGCGCGCGGCCCTCAGCCCGCGTCGATCACGCTCAGCACGTTGCCCGCCGGGTCGCGGAACCACGCGATGTCGGGGCCGTGCCCGCGCATCACTCCGGTCTCGTCCGTCGGCAGCTCGTCGTCGTCGTAGATCTTCGTGGTCACTCCCACGGCGTTCAGCTCGGCGACCGCGTCGTCCACCGAGTCGACCGCGAGGTTGAGGATCGTGAAGGTCGCGGGGACGTGGTCCGACTTCGGATAGGCGATCGCGTGCCCACCACCGGGCAGGTCGATCTCGAGGATCCCCATCTCGTTCACCGACACGTCGAACCCCAGCGCGCCGCCGTAGAAGGCCCGCGCGGCCTCGATGTCGTCGACGCTGAAACCGCTGAACACGCGCGCGCTCGTGACCACGGCGCACTCCTTCCGTCCGCGGGCGGCTCC
This sequence comes from Rathayibacter rubneri, assembly GCF_023743255.1. NCBI lineage: Bacteria > Bacillati > Actinomycetota > Actinomycetes > Micrococcales > Microbacteriaceae > Rathayibacter > Rathayibacter rubneri. The sequence goes on from NZ_JAMRYM010000040.1 coordinate 29,061, forward strand.
GTTGCCGCTCCGTCGCCTCGGACGCTACTCTGATCGGCTGCCCGCGTCACCACCGCCGGCGGCCCCGGACGACGACGAGGAGGAACCGGCATGCCCGTCGCTCTCCCTCGCGCCCTCCGGCCCTTCCGGACCCGCCGCTACCGGTTCCTCGCCGGCGCGCTGGCGCTGTCCCTCGTCGCCAGCGGCGTCTGGATCGTCGCGCTGGTCTGGCAGGTCATCGCCCTGGGCGGCGGGCCGAGCGACGTCTCGCTGGTCGCGACCGCCAGCGCCTCGGGCCTCGTGCTCGCCGTGCTGCTCGGGGGAGTGGCGGCCGACCGCGTCCCCCAGCGCCGGCTGCTGATCGCGGTGGAGGCCGTCCGGGTCCTGGTGGTGCTCGGAGCGGTCGGCCTGTCGGCGGACGGCATCCTCACCGTCGGCCGTCTGACAGCGATCGCGTTCGTGCTCGGCGTCGGCGAGGCGTTCTTCTTCCCCGCGTACTCCGCGATCCTGCCCCGACTGCTGCCGCCCGATCAGCTGCTCGCCGCGAACGGCGTCGAGGGAGCGCTGCGCCCGATCGCGCAGAGCGCGGCCGGACCGGCGATCGCGGGGGCGGTCATCGCGGCGGCCGCTCCCTCGGCCGCCTTCGCCGTCGCGGCGATCGGGTACGCGCTCGGACTCGCGGCCCTGCTCCTGATGGGGCCCGTGCCCGTCGAGCGCGCGTCCGACACCGGAGGATCGCCGCTGCGCTCCGCGCTCCGCGACCTCCGCGAGGGGTTCGCCTACATGGTGCGAACGCGCTGGCTCCTGGCGACGCTGCTGTTCGCCGTCGTCCTCGTGTTCCTCGTGGTCGGTCCGATCGAGGTGCTCGTGCCCTTCGCGGTGCGCGAGCAGACCGGGGCGGGAGCCGGCGGCTACGCACTCGCGCTCACCGCGTACGGAGCGGGCGGCGTCGTGGGCTCCCTCGTCGTCTCCTCGCGCCCGGTGCCGCGGCGCTATCTGACGACGATGATCCTGCTCTGGGGACTCGGCACGCTGCCCTTCGCGCTCCTCGGCCTCGTCGACCGGCTCTGGATGATCGCGGCGATCCTGTTCCTCGACGGAGTGACCGGGTCGGCCGCGCAGGTGCTGTGGGGCACGCTGCTGCAGCAGCGGGTGCCGCCGGCTCTGCTGGGCCGGGTCTCGAGCCTGGACTTCTTCGTCTCGCTGGCGCTGATGCCGGTCTCGATGGCCGTCGCGGGCCCGGTGGGCGAGGCGGTGGGCATCGCTCCGACGTTCGCGGTGGTGGGAGTCCTCGCGGCCCTCTCCGCGGTCGTCACGCTCCTGCTCGCACGCCTCGGACCGGACGAGCTGGCGCACCCCCTGCGCACGTCCTGAGGGCGCGCCGGGCGGT